>CAJUDV010000032.1 GCA_910585385.1 uncultured Oscillibacter sp.
GAGTTCTGCAACACCCAGTTCGGCAACAACAACGCCTACTGCCAGGACAACATCACCTCCTGGCTGGACTGGTCCCTGCTGGAGAAGAACCGGGGGATGTTCCGCTTCTTCCAGTACATGATCCGTTTCCGGAAGGAGCACCGGGTGCTGCGCACCAGCCTCAGCGGGGGAGCCTGCGGCTTTCCGGACGTCAGCTTTCACGGGGTGGAGCCCTGGCACGACGGATTTTTTGAGGACCACGAGCGGTATGTGGGCGTCATGTTCGCCGGGGCGCAGCGGAGCACCGGGCCCCAGATTGTCTACGTGGCATCCAACGCCTGGTGGGAGGAGCTGGAGGTTACGCTGCCCCGCCTGCCCGCGTCCATGTACTGGGAGCTGGCGGTGGACACCTGGGAGGAACAGCAGCCGCCGGGGCAGGCGGTGGAGGACCGGTTTTCCATCCGCCCCAGAAGCGTGATGGTGTTTGTAGCCAGATAAACCGCTCTCCCTTGATCAGATTTCACAAAAAACGCCCGCGGCTGCATAAAATTTCCACCGGGGTATTTCCTTTTGCCCGGTTCCTGCCGATATATTCATCAGTGAATAATACAGGAGGGGAGGGGCGGCCATGGACACCGGCGGAATTGCCAGCAGCACCGCGCCGCAGCGGCAGGAGTATGCCGTCTCCCCCCAGCGGGAGACCAAGAGCGTCTATGAGATGATGCGGGACGCCAGGGAACAGGCGGAGGCCCGGCGGGAGCAGTTCAAGCTTCCAAAGAACGCCCGCTACGGGGACGCCCCCATGATGGCCTACGCCAAGCTGGCCCGGGCCAGGACGCCCGGGGAGATCACCGCCGCCTCCGGCTACGCCCGGCGGAAGATCGTCCAGCTCCAGTCCGCCCTGCGCAGCGACCCGGACAATAAAGAGCGCATTCAGGCGGCCATCCGCCAGCTGCAAAAGGCCGTCCGCCGGGCGGGGAAGAAGCAGCGGGACGTACAGCAGGAGAAGCTGTCGGAGACCCGGCGGAAGAAGGCTTTGGAGGAGAAGAACCGCCGCAAGGCCGCCCGGCTCCGGCAGGAGCTCACCCGCGCCCGGGCCCTGCGGAGCATCCGGGAATCTGGCTATATCCGGGAGGCTGAGATGGATAATCGGACACAAGAGCAGCTGTCCGCCGCGAAACTGGAGCTGCGGAACCAATTGCAGGAACTGACCGCCGCCACGGCGGGCGTTCCGATGGGCTTGGCTGCCCAACAGTACGCCGCCGCCCAGGCGGTGACCGGCGCGCCGGAACCGGCGGCCCCGGTTCCGGAGGCGGGACTGGATATGCTGGCATAGAAAAAAGACGGGAAAGAGCGCCGCTCTTTCCCGTTCTTTCTGTCCACGTCAGTTTTTGTGCTTACCCAGATAGGCCTCCTTCACCCGCTGGTCGGCCAGCAGCTCCGCGCCGGTGCCGCGCATGGTGATGCTGCCGGTCTCCAGCACATAGGCCAGGTCCGCGATTTTCAGGGCCATGTT
Source organism: uncultured Oscillibacter sp. (assembly GCA_910585385.1). Lineage (GTDB taxonomy): Bacteria > Bacillota > Clostridia > Oscillospirales > Oscillospiraceae > Oscillibacter. The sequence continues at coordinate 1,496 of CAJUDV010000032.1, forward strand.
GGCGTTTTGCTCAATGAGAAGGATGGTGACGCCCTGGTGGTTGATCTCCCTGATGATGGAGAAGATGTCCTGCACCACCAGGGGGGCAAGGCCCAGGGAGGGTTCGTCCATCAGCAGCAGCTTGGGGCGGCTCATCAGCGCCCGGCCCACGGCCAGCATCTGCTGCTCGCCGCCGGAGAGGGTTCCCGCCGCCTGCCAGTCCCGCTCTTTCAGCCGGGGAAAGAGCTGGTAGACCCACTGGAGGTCTTTCGTGATCTCCGCTTTGTCCCTGCGGAGGTATGCCCCTAGCTTCAGGTTCTCCAGCACCGTCAGGTCCGGGAAGACCCGGCGGCCCTCGGGGCTCATGGCGATGCCGGCGCTGATAATCCGGTCGATGGACCGGCCCAGAAGCTCCTCCCCGCTCCACTGGATGGAGCCGGAGGAGGCCTTTACAAGGCCCGTAATGGTCCGCAGGGTGGTGGATTTTCCGGCGCCGTTGGCGCCAATCAGGGTGACGATTTTGCCGTCAGGCACCTCCAGAGAGACGCCCCGCAGGGCCTGGATGCCGCCGTAGGAAACGTGCAGATTCTCAATTTTAAGCATCCTCCGCCACCCCCAGATACGCGTCGATGACGCGCTGATTGTTCTGGATCTCCGCCGGCGTGCCCTCGGCGATGAGCTTGCCGAAGTCCAGCACATAGATGCGGTCGGAGATGTCCATGACCAGGTCCATGTGGTGCTCGATCAAAAACACGGTCAGCCCCAGTTTGGAGCGGATCTCGCTGATAAAAGCCGTCAGTTCGTCGGTCTCCTGGGGATTCATGCCCGCCGCGGGCTCATCCAGGAGCAATAGCTTCGGCTCCGTGGCCAGGGCCCGGGCGATCTCCAGCCGCCGCTGCTTGCCGTAGGGCAGGGAGGTGGCCAGCTCCTCCTTTACATCGGAGAGGCCCACCAGCTCCAAAAGCTCCTCCACATGCCGCCGCTGGGTCTGCTCCTCTTTCCGGTTCAGGCGGAGGGCGGCGGAGAGGAAGTTGGTGTGGGTGCGGCAGTGCTTGGCGATGAGCACATTGTCAAACACCGTCTGGGACTTCCACAGCCGGATGTTCTGGAAGGTGCGGGCCATGCCCAGCTTGGTGATGGCGTCGGGGGTGGGGGCCAGGACGTGGGGGTACTCCCCGGCGTGCTGGCCCTTGTACTGCTGCTTCATCTTGCCCTGGGGGTGGTTTTCCACAATCTTTTCCCCCTGGAACCACACCGCGCCGTTGGTGGGCTGGTACACGCCGGTGACCACGTTGAAGGCGGTGGTCTTGCCGGCGCCGTTGGGGCCGATGAGGGCCACGATCTCCCCCTGGTTTACCTCCAGGTTCATGTTGTCCACGGCCACCACGCCGCCGAACTGCATGGTGACGTTTTCCACATTCAGGACGTTCTCACTCATTTTTCGACGGCCTCCTTCTTTGTCCTTTTCAGCCTCTGCCGGAAGAGATCCGGAAATTCCCGCTCCCCCATGATGCCCTTTCGGAAGAACAGCACCACGATCATGATAAAGACGGAGAATACCACCATCCGAAAGCCGGGAGCCAGCAGCTTGAGGCCGCCGGGATTGTTGCTGGGATCATCCAGAAACCGCAGCCACCACTCGCTGCACCCGATGAAGAGGTAGGAGGCGATGATGCTGCCGCTGATGGAGCCGATTCCGCCGATGACCACCATGAGGAGAATCTCGTAGGTCATGGCAACGGTAAACCCCTTGGCCTGGACGCTGCTCATATACATAGCCAGCAGGCCGCCGCCCACGCCGGCGAAGAAAGAGCTGATGATAAAGGAGAGCATCTTGTGCTTTGCCAGGTTGATGCCCATGGCCTCAGCGGCGATCTCATCGTCCCGGATGGCCTTGAAGGCCCGGCCATAGGTGGAGTTCACCAGCAGAACGATGCCCAGGATGCAGAGGCCCACAATGATGACATAGGGGTAGAGGTGCTTGAAGGTGGGATACTGCCGGAGGGTGTTGGAGCCGTTGGTGAGGGGGGCGAAGCTCTCGTACTGGATAAAGGTGCGGATGATCTCCGCGAAGCCCAGGGTGGCAATGGCCAGATAGTCGCTTTTGAGCCGCAGTACCGGCAGGCCGATCAGCCAGCCGAAGAAGGCTGCCAGCAGGCCGCAGATCACCAGGGTGAGCACCATTCCAATCACACCGCCCACTAGGTCGCCGAATACGCCGGAAAACACCTCCGGAATGGAGAACTGGACAATGCCGCCGTCATAGTACTGGTAGACGCCGGCCCGCTTCGCCACGGGGATGGTCAAAATGGCGTAGGCATAGGCGCCGATCAGCATGAATCCCGCCTGGCCCAGGGAGAACAGGCCCGTGAAGCCGTTCAGCAGGTTCATGGATACCGCCAGCAGCGCGTAGACGGTGCCCTTTTTCAGAACGGTCATCAAAAGCGTCTGGCCGGTGGCCTCCGCGATGCCCTCGGCCCCCAGGGACAGGGCAGAAAACGCGGCAATGAGGACCAGACCCCAGAGAATCGTCTTGTTGCGTTTTGTTTCCATCCTCACACCTTCTCCTCCAGCTTTTCTCCGAAGAGGCCCGTGGGCTTTACAAACAGCACCACGATCAGCAGCGCAAAGGTAAACGCATCACTGAAGGTGGAGTAGCCCAGGCCCCGGATGATATTCTCACAGATGCCGATGATAAAGCCGCCCACCACGGCGCCGGGAATGGAGCCGATCCCGCCGAACACCGCCGCCACAAAGGCTTTCAGGCCCGGCATGGTGCCCACGGTGGGGGAGACGGTGGAATAGTTGCTGAAAAACAGGAAGGAGCCCACTGCGGCCAGGAAGGAGCCGATGACAAAGGTCATGGAGATGACGCTGTTGATCTTGATTCCCATCAGCCGAGCCGTCTCAAAATCCCGGGAGGCCGCCCGCATGGCCATGCCGATGCGGGTTTTTTTGATCAGTGCTACCAGCGCCAGAATCAGCACAATAGTGAGAATCGGGGTAATGACAGTGACCCGCTTTGTCTCCGCGCCGAAGACGGAGATGCTGTCGGAGATCCAGGGGATGACCGGGTACTGCTGGGGCTGTCCGCCGGTGATATACCACATGAGATTCTGCAGCAGGTAGCTGACGCCGATGGCAGAGATCATCACGCTCATGCGGGGCGCGGAGCGCAGGGGCTTGTAGGCCAGCCGCTCCACCGTGAATCCCAGAAGCACGGTGACAACGATGGTCAGGGGGATGGCCAACTGCACCGGCATGGCAGTGACAGCGTAAAACATGACAAAGCCCGCCACCGTGAAGATATCGCCGTGGGCAAAGTTAATCAGGCGCAGAATGCCGTAGACCATGGTGTAGCCCAGGGCGATCAGCGCATACTGCCCGCCCACGGAAATGCCCGGCAGCAGGGTCGAAAAAACTTGTACCATATTCTCTCTCCTTATTTCCTGGTTTCACCGGTTTTCCGGAAAGCAGACCATACCTCTGCCCTCCGGAAAACCGGCGGCGAAACGCCGCGCACGGCAGCGAGGGGCATTCCCCCCGCTGCCGCATGTTTTCTGCGGGTAAGCTCACTGGGCGAGACCCTGCTCCTTCACGGAATAGAATTCACCCTTTTCGGTGTCCACACCCTTAATGAAGATGATGTTTTTGTCCACGTCACCCTCATCATCAAACACCACATCGCCGGTGACGCCGGTGTAGGTCACACCGGAGAGGGCCTGGGCGATGGCGTCGGAGTCGGCAGAATCGGCGGCCTTGATGGCCTCGACCGCCACCATGTAGGCGTCATAGCCCAGAGCGGACACGGCGGAGACCGTATCGCTGCCGCCGTTGTTGGACAGCTTGTCGCTGTTGGCGTTCAGCCAGGCCTTGAAGCCCTCCATGAAGGCGGCGGCGTCATCAGAGGCGCCTTCGTCATAGAAGGTGGAGAAGTAGACGTCCGCCTTGGATTTGCTGGCGGCCTGGAGGATGACGGCGTCATCCCAGGTGTCGCCGGCGATCAGGGGGATGCCGGCAGAGGCGGCCTGGTCGATCAGCAAAGAGGCCACGGTGGTGGAGCAGGGGGCGAAGATGACATCCGCGCCGGCGCTCTTGGCGCCGTTGACGAAGCCGGACATATCGGTGTTGCCCTGGGGATTCTGATCGGCCACCACCTTGATGCCCAGGCGGTTGCACTCCTGGGTGAAGTACTCGCCCAGGCCAACAGAGTAGTCGTCGCCCAGCTCCGTGAAGACATAGGCGGTCTCGGCGCTGAACTCATCCTTAGCCAGGTTGGCCAGCACGCTACCCTGGAAGGGGTCCAGATAGCACACCCGGAAGTAGTAGGGGTTGCCCAGGGTCACGCCGGGGTTGGTGCACGAGCAGCCGATGGCGGCGATCTTGGCTTCCTCAAACACGGGGGCGGCGGCCATGGACACGCCGGAGCCATAGGAGCCCAGAACCACAGCCACGCCGGAGCTCACCAGCTGCTGGGCCGCGGAGACGCCCTTGTCATTTTCAGACTGATTGTCCACAGGCACCAGCTCGATGCTGTACTCCTCGCCGCCAATGGTGACGGTGTTGACCTGGGTGTTGGCGTACTCGATGCCCAGGACCTCTTTCTTGCCGCCGGCGCCGTTGGCACCGGAAGAGGGCTCATAGATGCCGATCTTGATGACGTTTCCGCCGGAATTGCCGGAACCGGAGCCATCGGAGTTGCCGGAATTGCCGCCGCAGCCCGCCAGGCTCAGGACCATGGCCAAGGTTAGCAGCAGAGCGAATCGCTTTTTCATTCTTTTCATCCTCCTCGAATTGACGGAATGGATTTCCACTCCAAGGTTACGGAACATTTTATGCGGTTTTCAGCGGTTTTGCAAGATGAATAATTCACAGAAAGAGCGGGGCCGTTTTTCCGCCCAGCCCTTAAGATGTCCGTATTTCAAAGGCTTTATGTCTCTGAGTAAAAGACAAACAGCGGGTTCACCCAAAATCGGAGGGAGGGAGTGTCCGTAGCGGAAGGACATCTATTTTCGTGATTTTGATGAAGCGGGGTGTTGAAAAAAGCGTGTTTTCCCATCCGCCGGTCCGTTTCCGCGGGTTTCAGAGGCGGTCTCAAAAGATATGCCGCCCGCGCACAGCGCGGGCGGCGTGAGATGACGATGAAATTACTCCTCCGCGGACGGTTCCGCCTCGCCGAAGACGGCCAGAAAGTCCTCCCGCTCCATGGTCTCGTTCTCCAAAAGATACCTTGCCACTGCCTCCAGCTTGTCCCGCTGCTGGCGGAGAATCGTCTCGCAGCGGTTATAGGCAGCGGACACCAGGGCGGTGACCTCGCCGTCAATCTGGGCGGCCACGGCCTCGGAGTAACTGCGACCCTGGCTCATGGTGCGGCCGATGAACACCTCGTCGTGGCCGGAGTCAAAGGACACGGTGCCGATCTTCTCGCTCATGCCGTAGGAGGCCACCATCTTTCGGGCGATGGCGCTGGCCCGCTGGATGTCGTTGCTGGCGCCGGTGGAGATGTCCCCCAGGCACAGCTTCTCCGCCGCCCGGCCCCCCAGCAGCGCCACGATCTGGTCCTCCATGTACCGTCTGGAGAGGTAGGAGCGGTCCTCCTCCGGCAGGGAGATGGTCATGCCGCCGGCCTGTCCCCGGGGGACGATGCTGATCTGGCTCACCGGGTCGTGATCCGGCAGGGCGTGCATCACCACGGCGTGCCCCGCCTCGTGGTAGGCCGTCAGCTCCCGCTCGTGCTGGGGGATGACCCGGCTCCGCTTCTCCGGTCCGGCGATGACCTTGATCTCCGCCGCTTTCAGGTCCTCCATGGCGATGAACCGCTGGTCCTTTCGGGCGGCCAGCAGGGCCGCCTCGTTGATGAGGTTCTCCAGGTCCGCGCCAGTGAATCCGGCGGTGCCCCGGGCCAGCTTCCGCAGGTCCACGTCCTCGGAGAGGGGCTTGCCCTTGGCGTGGACCTTTAAAATGTCCTCCCGGCCCTTGATGTCCGGCAGGCCCACGTAGATCTGGCGGTCAAACCGTCCGGGGCGCAGCAAGGCGGGGTCCAGCACGTCGGCGCGGTTGGTGGCCGCCAGGACCACCACGCCCTCGTTGGCGGCGAAGCCGTCCATCTCCACCAGCAGCTGGTTCAGGGTCTGTTCCCGCTCGTCGTGTCCGCCGCCCACGCCGGTGCCCCGCTGGCGGCCCACGGCGTCGATCTCGTCGATGAAGACGATGGCGGGGGAGGTCTTCTTGGCCTGGTCAAAGAGATCCCGGACCCGGGAGGCGCCCACGCCCACGTACAGCTCCACGAAGTCGGAGCCGGAGATGGAGAGGAAGCCCACGCCGGCCTCTCCGGCCACGGCCTTGGCCAGCAGCGTCTTGCCGGTGCCCGGCGGGCCCACCAGCAGCACCCCCTTGGGGATGCGGGCCCCCAGGTCCAAAAAGCGCTGGGGGTCTTTCAGAAACTCCACAATCTCCTGGAGCTCCTCCTTTTCCTCGTCGGCCCCGGCCACGTCGTCAAAGGTGACGTGCCTGTCCTTCTCGGTGAGGGTCCGAGTGTGGGCGGTGCCGAACTTGGCCATGCGGTCCGGTCCCATGCCGCCGCCCTGGGAGCGAAAGAGGAAGAGGTACCCCATCAGCCCCACGGCCACTAAAATCAGCAGCCCCGGCAGCAGGATCTCCAGCCAGTTGGTGGTCTTTGGGGGCGGGTAGTCATACCCGGTGAGAACGCCCAGGGCATACTGCTGCTGGACCAGCTCGTTCAAATCGTCAAAGAAGAGCTGGAAGTCGTACAGGCGGTAGTGGAGGGTTTTGACGCCGTCGTCCCGCTCCTCCCGCAAATTCAGGGTCAGGTTGTATCCGCTGTCAATTTTGAAGCTCTCCACCTTCTCCTGAATGAAGAGCTGCCGCACCTGGGAGTAGTCCAGCTGGACGGAGCGGGTTTCCGTCTGCCACAGCCAGCTGGCGCACAGCGCGATGATCAGCGCCAGGAAGATAAAGCTGAAATTGTTGGACATCCGGTTCTGTCTGCTCAATCAAATCCCTCCTCTGGGAATAAAGCCCCTCCGGAAGATGTTCGCCGGGGCGGTTTTCTCTTGAAATAGACGTCCCCTCAGGAGATCAGGCCATGGTCCCGGGCCAGGGCCTCAATGCTCCTGTCATAGGAGGCCTCCCCCTCCGGGGAGAAGAAGCAGCCCGGCACGCCCTCGCCGTGGTCCCGGTGGTGGGCGACGCATTCGCAGCATCTGCCATGCCGGGGGCAGTCATAGGTACAGGGACAGGGGCGGGTGTTGACGCATCCGTTCATCAAATTGTTCTCCTTTTTTTCGACGGGTTTTTTACCGGTACAGGGGAAGTCCCGATTCAATCAAACGCGGGCGGATTGACTCAGGGGGTTCCATAGACCTCCGGCTTCAATATGCCGATGTAGGGAATATTGCGGTACTCCTGGCAGTAGTCCAGGCCGTAGCCCACCACGAACTCGTCCGGCACCTGGAAACCGGCGAAGTCGGCTGCAATGGCCTTGGTGCGGCGGGAGGGCTTGTCCAGCAGGGTGACCAGGGTGATGGACGCCGCCCCCTTGGTCAAAAAATAGTCCTTCAAAAAGGCAAGGGTGTTGCCGGAGTCCAGAATATCCTCCACGATGATGAGGTCCCGGCCGGAGATGTCCTGCTGGAGATCGTGGTTGATCTTCACCCGGCCGGAGGAGACGGTGGCGTTCTCATAGGAGCTGACGGCGATAAACTCCACGTCGCTCTTCAGGGGGCAGGAGCGCACCAGGTCCGCCATAAACACGAAGGAGCCTTTCAGAACCCCCAGAAACAGGGGCCGCCTGCCCTGAAATTTCTCATACAGGGCCTCCCCCAGTTCGCCGATCCGTTTTTGCAGCGCCTCCTCAGTGATCAAGACTTTCAGAATATCCTGTTCCATCTCGCTTCTCATGATCCATCCGCCTCTCTATTCTCTTCAATTTTAATAAACCGGACGGGCTTGCCCTCCGGCAGGAATGCCGCATCTACACCCAGCCGCCACACGGCGGCCAATTTGCCCTCCAGGTAGACGGCGGGCAGGCGGTCCCGCTCCGCCGGGGAGATATGCTTGTCCAGGCACAGGCGCTTGACGCTCCGTCCGCCCCGGGCCCCCGGCAGAGTCAGCCGCTCCCCCGGCGGACAGGGGGCGATCCTCACCCCCCCGTCCTCACGGGGCGTCTTGTTCCGAAGCGCCATTCCCCGGCCCTCCGGATGGTCCAGAAGCGTCAGCGTGTAATCCCCCCACCGGACGGGCCGGTTCGGTATGAGCCGGATCTCCGCCAGGGGCTGGGGCCGGGTCTCCAGAATCAGCCAGCCGCGGCAGCACCGGGCGGTGACGCCCCGGGGAAGGCTGAGGAGGGTCTCGCCCCCCTGCGGGGTCCTTTCGGCCATATCCAAAAGCGCGTGCAGGTGACGGGCTCCCACATCCCTGCGTCCCACGCCCAGAAGGTCGAAGAGCCGCAGCAGCATCCGGGGCCGGACCGCCTCCGGCGCACCGTGCAGCGCGTCTGTGGGGAGGGCCGCCCTGCCCTCCCGGACCTCCGCGCGGGCGGTGCGCGCCGCCGCGTCCCGCTCCAGGGAGCGGTCTATGACCTGGAGCTGCCGGGCCGTCTTTCCCATGTGCTCCGCCGCCCGGGGATTCAGCTCCTTCAAAAGCGGCATCACCTGGAGCCGCAGAAGGTTTCTGCTGGCGGCCTCCGGGTCGGCGTTGGTCTCATCCTCCACATGGGGAATGTTCCACCGGGCGGCGTAATCCTCCAGCTCCGCCCGGGTCACGTCCAGCAGAGGGCGGCAGAGCCCGCCCCGCTGCCAGTCCATGCCGGAGAGGCCCCTGAGGCCCGTGCCCCGGATCAGGTTCAGCAGCACGGTCTCGGCGTTGTCGTCGGCGTGGTGGGCGGTGTAGACGCGCCCGCAGCCCCCCGCCTCCGCCGCCTGGCGGAGGAATTGATAGCGCAGGTTCCGGGCGGCCTCCTCCGTGGTCTGGCCCTCCTGTCTGGCGTGTTTTTGCACGTCCCCCCGGCCCACGGTCAGGGGAATGTCCCACGCCCGGCAGGTCTCCCGGACAAAGGCCTCGTCCCGGTCCGCAGCCTCCCCCCGGAGCTGGTGGTTGAAATGGGCGGCGGTGACCCGCCCGCCCCGCTCTGCGCACCACGCGTTCAGCATGAAGAGCAGGCACATGGAGTCCAGCCCGCCGGAGACGGCGCACAGCACCCCCTGCCCGCCCCCCGGCAGGATCTCCCGGGGGGCCCGCTCCAGAAGCTCAGTCCTCGTCGTCATAGCGCCTGTCCAAAGTGGAGAACTGGGTGTACTCCGGCATCCACCGCAGCTCCACCTTGCCGGTCTCGCCGTGGCGGTTCTTAGCTACAATACACTCCGCAATATTATGCTTCTCGGAATCCTCGTTGTAATAATCATCCCGGTATAGAAACAGTACGATGTCCGCGTCCTGCTCGATGGCGCCGGACTCCCGCAGGTCCGAGAGCATGGGCCGCTTGTCGTCCCGCTTCTCGTTGGCCCGGGAGAGCTGACTGAGGCACACGACGGGCACATCCAGCTCCTTGGCCATGATTTTCAGCATCCGGGACATGTCGGACACCACTTGCTGGCGGTTCTCGCCGCCCCGGCTCTGGCCCCCGGCGGAGGTCATCAGCTGCAAGTAGTCGATGACCACCAGGCCCAGGTTGTCCAGGCGGCGGCACTTGGCGTTCATGTCCGCGACGGACAGCATGGGGTTGTCGTCAATGCGGATGTCCACCTTGTTTAAAATGGTGGCGGCTCCGGCAATCTTCTCCCAGTCCGTCTCCCGGAGGTAGCCGGTTTTCAGGCGGTTGTTTTCCACCAGGGCCTCAGAGCTCAGGAGCCGGGCGGCCAGCTGCTCCCGGGACATCTCCAGGGAGAAGATGGCCACGGTTTTCTGGGTCCCCTTGGCCACGTTCAGCGCCATGTTCAGCGCCAGGGAGGTCTTGCCCATGCCGGGCCGGGCGGCCAGCAGGATCAGGTCGGACTTGTTCAGACCGGTGATCTTCTGGTCCACGGCGGAGAGACCGGTGGACAGGCCCGGCAGGTGGTTCTCGCTCTCCCCCATCTCGCTGAGGCGGTCCAGCACCTCCGGCAGCACCTGGCGCAACGGCACCATGTCCTGGGCGGACTGGCCCCGGCGGACGGCGTATACCTTCTGCTCCGCCGCCTCCAGAATCTCGGCGGCCTCCCCCACGCCCTCCTGCACCAGGGCGGTAATCTCCGCCGCCGCCTGGGCCACGCCCCGCAGCAAGGCCTTGTCCCGGACAATGGCGGCGTACTCCATCACGTTGGCGCTGGTGGGGGTGATCTCCATCAGCTGGGCGAGGTAGGAGCGGGTGGTCATATCGTCGTAGGTGCCGGCCTTGCGCATCTCCTCGCAGACGGTGATGCCGTCGATGGGCCGGGCGTAGGTGAACATGGAGTAGATGGTCTCAAAGATCTCCCGGTTCTGCCGTAGGTAGAAGTCGGCCGGCCGGAGCTTGTCCATCACGTCCTTGACGCAGTCGGCGTCAATGAGCATGGAGCCCAGCACCGCCTGTTCGCCCTCCAGGCTGTGGGGCATCTGGCGCAGGAGCAGGTCCTCGTTTGCCAAGGGAAAGCACCACCCTTTTCTAGAATTGGGAACGCGGGGCCTGTCGGCCATTGGGAGACGGGCCGCCCAGGGGGACCCCTACGGGCGCGCCGCTGGGCAGACGGCCGCAGAGGCCGCCGTCATTTTTCCTCAAACACCGACACGTACACCGTGCCGCTGACCTCGAAGCCCAGCTTGGCCTTCACCTGGTAGCTGCCGAAGGACTTGATGGGGTCCTCCAGCACTAATTTCTGCTTGGGCACGTCAATGCCGTACTGCTTCTGGAGGCCCTCGGAGATCTCCTTGGTGGTGACGGCGCCGAAGAGCTTGCCATTGCTGCCGGCCTTGGCGGTGAGCTTCACCTGGCACTCCTTGAGCTTCCCGGCGATGTCCTCGGCCTCGGCCTTCAGCCGGGCCTCCTCGGCGCGTTTGGCCTTCTCCTTGAGGTTCATGGTGTTGATGGCGTCCGCCGTGGCGGGGACGGCCATCTTCCGGGGCAGGAGGAAGTTCCGGGCGTAGCCCTCGGAGACCTCCACCAGCTGGCCCTTCTTGCCCTGGCCCTTGACGTCCTGCTGTAAAATCACTTTCATTGCTTATTCTCCTTATCTCTTAATCTCTTAAATCTTCCCTGTTTTCCAAAGACTGAATCAGCTCCTCCGGGGTATCCTCCTCCAGCGCCCGCACCCGCTTTTCCAGTGCCTCCAGCTTTTCCCACAGGGCCTCTAGGACGGTGACGAGCACTGCCAGCGCCAGGGAGATGAACACCAAAAAGGCGTAAAAATGGCGGGAGAGGTCCAGAAGCATGGAGCCGCCGAAGAACATAAATACAAAGACCAGCACCAGGCAGATGAAAAATGTCATCAGAAACTTCTTCATGGAGGGTAATCCTTTCTTGTCATTTCAATCTCTCCAAACGGGCGGCGGCGCACCGGAAGCCTTGGCCGCCCTCATTCTCCGGCCCCTCGGCCCTCCAGCTCCTGAATGCGCTTTTCCAGCTCCTCCTGCTTCTTCCGCTGGGTTTCGAGGATGTTGACGAGAATGCTGATGGGCGCCGCCAGCGCCAGGACGGCCAGCAGCAAAAGCCCAAACCCGCCGAAGAGCGCACCCAGCAGCATGACCCCGCAAATCAGCACCAGGCAGATAAAAAACGAGGCGAAAAAGATTTTCATGACTGTGCCTTCCCCTATTTTTCAAAATAGGCGTCAATGGCCGCCACCAGTTTACTCCGCACGTCCAGGGGGTCTCCGTTTTCCACGCACCCCCCGGCGGTGGTGGAGTTGCCGCCGCCGCCCAGGGCCTCCAGGATTACCTGGACGTTCACCTCCCCCAGGGAGCGGGCGGACATGAGCACGTTGTCCCCGTTGCGGTAGAGCACAAAGGAGGCCTTCACCCCCTTGAGGGTCAGCAGCTCGTCCGCCGCCTGGGCCGCCGCCACCCGGTCCACTCCCTCCTGGGGCACCACGGAGACGGCCATGTCCCCCCGGTAGAGCTCCGCCCGGCGGACGATGTCGTACCGGGAGACCATGTCGCTGAGGTCGTTCTGGAACAGCCGCTGCACATCCGCCGTGTCGGCCCCGGCCCGGCGGAGGAAGGCCGCCGCCTCAAAGGTCCGGCCGCCGGTGCGGAGGGTGAAGTGCTTGGTGTCCAGCACGATGCCGGCAAGCAAAGCCTCCGCCTCCCCCCGCATGAGGTCCGCGGGCTCCACCAGGTACTGCAGGAGCTCCGTCACCAGCTCCGAGGCGGAGGAGGCGTAGGGCTCGTGAAAGCTGAAGGCGGCGTTTTCGATGTAGGTGGCGGCCCGGCGGTGGTGGTCGATGACCGCCACACGGTTGCAGGCGTCCAGCACCTGGGGGCTGTCCACCAGCTCCGGGCGGTTGGTGTCCACCACCACCAGCAGGGCCCCGGGCTGCATCTTCAAAAAGGCCTCGCCGCCGGAGACGAAGGTCTCCGCGTACTCCGGCATGGACCGCACCCGCGCCAGCAGGGCCTCCGAGGCGTTGCGCTCCAGGTCCATGACGATCTGGGCCCGCTTGCCCCGCTTTCTGGCGGCGCAGCAGATGCCCACCGCCGCGCCCACGGCGTCCATGTCCGCGTAGCTGTGGCCCATGACATAGATCTGATTGGCGTCGGCCATCAGCTCGCTGAGGGCGTTGGCCATGACCCGGGACTTGACCTTGGTGCGTTTCTCCGCGGCCTTGGCCCGGCCGCCGTAGAAGGCGAAGTCCACCTTGCCCCGGACCACCGCCTGGTCGCCGCCCCGGCTGAGGGCCATCTCCAGAGAGAGGTTGGCGTTTTTCAAGAGCTCCGACAGTGTGGCCGTGTCCTTTCCGATGCCGATGGACAGCGTGGGGTGGACGCCCTCGGCCACCTTGATGTCCCGAATGGCATCCAGCACGGAGAACTTTTCCTCCACGAAATGGTCGTAATGCTGTTCCTCAAAGAGGAAGAGGTAGCGGTCCCGCTCGGTCTTGAGGAGGATGCCGTCGGTGCCGGAGGCCCACTGGTCCAGCTTTTCGTCAATCTGGGCCAGGATGCCGCTGCGCTGGGTGTCGGCGCAGGCCTTCATCAGGTCCTCGTAGTTGTCCACCATCAAAAGCGCCAGCACAGGGCGGGTGGCGGTGTAGGCCTCCCGCAGGGCGTCGGACTCGGTGACGTCCACCCAGTAGGTGGTGGCCACCAGATTCTGCTCGCCGGTCCGGCTCCTGGCCCGCACCAGGCTGCCGTAGACCCGGAAGCGGCGGCCGTTCATCATCACCCGCTCCGGACACTCCTGTTTGCCCTCCAGCAGCCACTGGACGGGGCAGTCCGGCACTGCGTCCTCCACCCGCATCTCAAAGAGGTGCTCCCGCACCCCGGCCAGCTGGAGAAAGTCCTCGTTGCTCCAGATGACCTCCCCGGTGTCCGGCCGGAAGACCATGATGGGCAGGGGGGAGTGGATGAGGGTGGACTTGCTGGCGGTGTCCACGCTGCCGGTGACGCTGTCGATGTACTGTAGAATTCCCTGGCGGCGCTTCTTGTTGACCTGGGAGAAATAGGCGTACAGCGCGGCGGTGACACAGGCCTCCGCCAGGGCCAGCAGGGGATTCACCGCCAGAGCCAGCAGGCAGAACAGGGCCATACATAAAAAGTACAGCTTTAAATTGGGCTCCAGAAGACGGGAGAGTTTTTTATTATTCATGGCGAAGCTCCTAAACACGCAAATACATATAGATATATCAGTATATCAGTTTTGCCCGGAATAAGCAACCGTCAAAACCCGGGAAAGGGCAAATTTCAAGTCCCGCCCGTTCTGCGCAAGGGCCCGCCGGAATGTTTCCGACGGGCCTCAGCTTACTCCGCGGTCTCCGCGTTGAGAATGGTGATGGAGGGGCAGAAAAAGTCCTGCTCCGGCTGCCGGCGCTCCAGCACGGCGCCGAAGAGGACGGACAAGGCCTGGTAGCTCTGGTAGGGCAGGTTCTGGTCAATGGAGAAATCCACCAGGCCCTCCTTTAAAAACCGCCGGATCTCCGGACTGTTGTCGTGGGCCAGAACCCGCACCTGACCGGCGCGGCCCGTCTGGCGAAGAGCCTCGACGCAGCCGGGAACGCTCTGGGTGGCCATGTAGATATATCGGAGCCGGGGTTCCGCCGCCAGCGCGCGGGACACGGCCTCCCGGGTTTTCTCATAGCTGTCGTGGGTGGCGGCCACCAAAAAGTCTCCCCGGGAGAAGCCCCGCTCCTCCAGCCGCTCAAAAAAGCCGTCCGCCCGGCCTTTGTGGCCTACATACTCCAACCCGGAGTAGGCCAGCAGCACTTTGTCCCCGGGGCGGAGGAATTTGGAGGCGATCTCCCCGGCCACCCGTCCGGCGTGGTGGGCGGCCTCTCCCACATAGCACAGCCGGGGGGCTTGGAGGACGTCGGAGTTGAAGGTTACCACGGGGACGTGGAGCTCCGCCAGATGGCGCAGCCGCTCCCGGACCTCGCCGCAGTCCGAGCCGCAGAGGGCGATGCCGTGGACGCGCTCCCTGGAGGCCTGGTCCAGCAGCTGGAGGCAGCCCGCCGTGTCCCCGTGGGGATAGCGCAGCACCTCCACGGAGATGTTGTAGTCTCGGCGCTCCTCCAGGAAGTGATTTACGCCGTCGGCCATGGCGTCCTGGATGTAGGGACCCCACTCCGGCTGGATCACCGTGAAGCGCCGGGCCGTGCCGCTGGTGGCCAGGGCGCTGGCCATGCGGTTGGGACGGTAGTCCAGCTCCGCCATCACCGTCAGGACCCGCTCCCGCACCTCGGCTTTGACATAGGGGCGGTCATGGAGCACCCGGTCCACCGTGCCGATGGATACCCCCGCCCGCTCCGCAATCATCTTGATGGTGGCCCGCATGAAAACACCCTCTCTTGAAAATACAGTAGTAAGATCATAAGAAATTTTTCCGCGGTTGTCAAGCGCCGCAGGAGGGAACGTCCGGGGGCCCCGGCGGTTCCGAGGGGGGGAGAGAGTGGGCGGCCGCGGATTGACATTCCGGCATAAGTGGGGTAAAGTGAGGAAAATAGGGTGACTGCGTGCTTTCGGAGGACAGGGCCGGAAGGGAAGGGAGAGGAGACGCGCCATGGACGGGGTTATGGAATTCGGCGGCAGAGAGGCGTTTCGGAAATGGCTGTCTGAGAACTGCCGCTCAAGCGGCGGCGTCTGGCTTTTGTTTGGCAAGGTCGGCGGACCGGAGACGGTCAAAGCGGAAGAGGCCCTGGAGGAGGCCCTCTGTTTTGGATGGATCGACGGGCAGATGCGGAGCATCGACGAGAGGACTTACAAAAAGTATTTTTCCCTGCGCAGGGAGAGGAGCAAATGGTCGGAGAGGAATAAGGCGCTGGCCGGGAGCCTGGAGGAGCGGGGGCTGATGACCGATTTCGGCAGAGAAAAAATAGAGGAGGCCAAAAGGAACGGCCAATGGTGCGCGCCAAAGCCCGCGGCGGCTGCGGAGGAGCAGATCGCCCGGCTTTCCGCCCTGCTGGAGGAGTTTGAGCCCGCCTTTACAAACTTTCAGGCCATGCCCCTGTCGGTAAAGAAGACGTACGCGCGGGCGTATTTTGACGCGAAGACAGACGCAGGACGGGAGCGGCGGATCGCCTGGATGGTAGACAGGCTCAATCGAAATCTAAAGCCGATGTAGCCGGTGCGCGGGCCATGCGGCCGTGCGGGGCGGGTATTTGACGAATGGAGAAAGATTTGGTATAATTCCCATATCTGTTTTTGCAAAGGAGTTTGAACTGCTATGAAGCGGCAAATGTATCGAGTAATTGCCTGCCTGACGCTGTGCGCCCTGCTGGCGGGGGCCGTCCCCCCCGCCTCCGCCGCCGGCGGGTTCCAGGACGTGCCCGACTCCCATCCGGCGGCGGAGGCCATCCGGCGCTGCGTGGAGCTGGGCTTTTTCCAGGGGGAGAGCGCCACGCGGTTCGGCGTGGGCCACTCCATCACCCGGGGCGCCTTCGCGGTGGCGGCCAGCCGTTTCTTCGGCTGGGATACCAAAGATGTGACCAAGACCCCAACCTACTCCGACGTGCCCGCCGACGCCTGGTGCTACGGCGCCGTGGAGGCCGCCGTGGCCTGCGGCGCCCTGTCCAGCCAGAGCGGGACCTTCCGCCCGGGGGACGCCATCACCCGGGAGGAGCTGGCGGTGCTGCTGGTGCGGGCGCTGGGGTATGAGACCATTGCGGCCCTGGCCCAGGATCTGGCCACCCCCTTCCGGGACGTGCGGACCAACCCGGGCTACATCGCCATGGCCTATGATTTCGGCCTGGTCAGCGGCGGCACCCGAAACCAGTTTTACCCCGGCGAACCCGCCGCCCGGGAGGATGTGGCTGTGATTCTCATGGAGCTCTACGACAAGCTCCGTGCTCCCGCCGTCCGGAGCATCGGCATCATCGGCGCGCAGGAGGACCTGCCGGACCTGACCGGTTACGAGGTGGTAGGCATCTCCGCCGGCAAGCTGATGTGCGCTGGAAAGCCCGCAGTGCCCCTGAGCATAGACGCAGGGAGAGCCGCCGCGCTGCAAGAGACGATTCGCCAGGCGGGCGCCAAGGCGTTTTTGCACGTGGTGGGGGGGCCCACGGCGCTGAACGGGGACACCGGCGAGACCGTGGCGGCGCTGGCGGAGGCCGTAAAGAGCGGCGGGTACGACGGGCTGCTGCTGGACCTGGAGAAGCTGCGGCTGAATCAGGAGGCCGCCATGACCCGGCTGATGAAGGCGCTGCGGCCCGCCCTGGAGGGAAAGCCCCTCTACGTAATCGCCGACGCCCCCTCCTGGGACGGCACGGTCTACGAGGGATACGACTACGGCCTCATGGGTGAGAATGTGGACTGCCTGGTTCTGCGCATCGCGTCCCGGGCGGACACCTCCGGGGAGATTCCCGTGGCCCCGATGGAGCCTTTGGAGGAGGCGTACTGGGTGCTGGGTGAACTGCGGGGCGTCATCGACGGCGACAAGCTGGCCCTGCTGGTGACCACCGAGGGCACGCTGTACCTGGGCGGCCAGGAGGCGGGCGCCGTCTCCCAGGCGGAGATTCGGGAGATGCTGGAGGAGAAGGACGCGAAGGAATACTACTCCACCCGCTACGAGTGCGCCTACCTCACCTCCGTCTACGACAAGCGGGAGGCGGTGGTGTGGTACCTCAACGACCGGAGCGTTGACGCCCGGGCCCGTCTGGCGGGCCTGTTCGGCGTGACCCGGCTGTGCATGGCCGATTTGAACGGCCTGCCGCCGGAGGCGTAAGGGAAAAACGTACCGGCCTGCCTTTTTCGCCCGCGGCCAGACAGAGGCGGTGATAAGGCGATTGCGTGAGACGCCTGAACTGTGGATTCCCTTTGGTTTTCATACTTAGGATGCGCTGCGCCCCGGCGGAATGTTAAATTCCGCCGGGGCGCTTTTCTGTGCGGGGGGGGGTCACCGCCTTCGAACGGAGGAGGAGGGAAGACGCAGCTCCATGCGGTACTTTGCCACTGTGCGGCGGGCCACATGAACGCCGTCCTCCGCCAGCAGCTCGCACAGCCGCTGGTCGCTGAGGGGATGGCGGGGGTCCTCGCCCCGCACCAGGGCCAGGAGCTTTTGTTTCACCGCCTGCCGGGAGAGGCCCTGTTCCCCCACAGCCCGACTGAAGAAGTACCGCAGGGGATAGGTGCCCTGGCGGCACTGGAGATATTTGTCCCGGGTGGCCCGGGAGATGGTGGAGGGGTGCAGGTCCAGGGCCTCCGACAGGGTGAGAAGGCTCATGGGGGCCAGTTCCCCGGTCTCCCCGGCGAAGAAAGGCCGCTGGGCCTCTAGGATGGCCTCCGTGCACCGGCGAAGGGTGCTGCCCCGGCGGTCCAGGCTGGTGAGGAGCCACTTTGCCTGCTGCATTTTCTGGCGGAGGTAGTCCCGCGTCTCCTTCTCATCGGAGTCCTTTAAGAGCCGGGCGTAGTAGGAGCTGACGGAGATTCTGGGCAGGTAGTACTCGTTGAGAACGGCGGTCAGCTCTCCGTCCAGTTCCACAATGAACACGTCGGGCCGCACGTACACCGCTGCCTCCGCCGGCTGGAAGGCCCGCCCCGGGTGGGGGTCCAGGCCGGAGATGATCTGTTCCGCGGCCTGGATCTCCTGAATGGACAGACCCAGCTCCCGGGCGATGGGGCCGTAGTGCTTTTTTCCCAGCTCCGGCAGAAACCGGGCGGCGATGTCCAGCGCCGCGGGGGAGACGGCCTCCCGCCGGGCCAGCTGGAGCAGCAGGCACTCGGAGAGACTCCGGGCTCCCACGCCGGCGGGGTCCAGGGACTGGACGGTCTCCAGGGCCTGCCGGATCAGCGGCTCCGGAATCTTCAGCTCCAGCAGGCTGTCCAGGTCGGCCTCGTCCAGGTAGCCGTCCTCGTCTACCAGCTCGGCGATGTATTTGGACAGGGCCAGCAGCGGCTTTGGCAGCCGCCTGCGCTCCAGCTGGTCCCGGAGGAAGGCGGACAGGCTCTCCAGGTTCCGGTCCGCGGCCCCCCGCTCCGGGGGACCGCCGTCCTCATGGGCGAAGGTGGCGCCGTACACGCCGCCGTCGATCCAGCTGGCCTTCTGGCGCAGCTCCTCGTAGGCGCCCCGGAGGGAGGACACATCCTCCTGCTCCAGCAGGGGGTTCTCCTCGGTGAGGCGGCCCAGGTACTCCAGCAGCTCCTGGGAATTCATCTGAAGGATCTCCATGGATTGGAGAAGCTGTGGAGAGAGCTTGAGCTGCTGGCGCAGCTCGGCTTTTAACGCGACCAGGCTCATGGGCGGGCCTCCTTCCCTGCGTATTTGGCGATCTTTCGGGCGGCGGTGGCCTGGGAGATTCCCAGCTCTTTCGCCACGGCCACAGTGGTGCCGCAGCGGCTGTAAGACTCCCGGATGATCTGGCCCTCATAGGCCTCCATCCGCTCCGCCAGGGTGCCGGTCCGGGCGGGCAGGGAGAGGGCGGGGACCGTTTCCCCGGTGTACTCCTGCGGCAGATGCACCAGGTCGATCACCGGGTCCTGAACCGTAATGGCCATGCGCTCCATGAGGTTTTCCAGCTGGCGGACGTTGCCGGGCCAGTGGTATTGCTCCAAAAAGGCCATGAGGCGGGGACTGAGGGTCAGAGCGGCGCCGTACTCCTGGCAGAACCGGGAGAGAAACTGGTGGGCCAGAGAGAGCACGTCCTCCGGCCGCTGCCGCAGGGGGGGGATGTGCATCCGGATGACGTTGAGCCGGTAGAAGAGATCGGAGCGGAAGGTGCCCCGGCGCACCGCGTCCTCCAGGTCCCGGTTGGTGGCCACCAGCAGGCGGAAGTCCAGCTCGATCTTCCGGGTGCCGGAGAGGCGTTCAATGGTCTTCTCCTGGATCAGCTGGAGGAGTTTGGACTGAATATGGGGCGGCAGCTCGCCGATCTCGTCCAAAAACAGCGTGCCGTGGTTGGCAAGCTCGATCTTGCCGATCTTGCCGGAGGAGGACGCCCCGGTAAAGGCCCCCCGCTCATAGCCGAACAGCTCGGACTCAATGAGGTTCTCGTGGAGCACCGCGCAGTTGACTTCGATGAAGGGCCCGGCCGCCCGGTTGCTCATGGCGTGGATGGCCTTGGCCACGGCGCTTTTGCCCACGCCGGTTTCCCCGGTGATGAGGATGTTGGCCTTGGTGTTGGCGGTGTTCTGCATCAGGGTCAGGAGGCGCTGCATGGGGCGGCTCTTGAAGACCAGGCTGGTCTCCGTGGCCCGGAGACGCAGCTCCGCGATCTCCTGGGAGTACTGCACCAGGGAGTCCTGCAGCTGACGGTAGTTCCGCTGGATGCTGTTGATCTGCTCCATGGACACCGTGTTAAAGCACATGACATATTTCAGCTCTCCCCCGGCGTCAAAGAGCGGGATGCCCACGGTCATTACGTTTTTGTGGACGCGGTTGATGGTCTGGGTGGCGGTGACCTTCCGCTTCTGGCGGATGACGTCTGCCGTAATGCAGGGGGAGAAGGTGCCGTCCGCCTCCAGGTCAAAGGCGGAGCGGCCCACAATGGAGTCGTGGGTGAAGCCGAAGTTCTTTTCGTAGGTCTCGCTGACCCGCAGGATGACGCCCTTGGCGTCGGAGAGCATCATGTCGTCCGCCAGAACCAGATTGTTCTCCGGCCTGATGATGTCGAAAATGCTCTTGAGGTTGATGTCCTCTTCAAAGGCATAGGGCAGGGAGGGGATCTGCGGCATGGCGGCCAGCTCCTTTCGGTGGGAAACGCAGTCTATTCAACTTTGAGTATACCATATTCAAAACTGAATAGAAAGAGGGGGAAGATGGAAAGTGCGTAGGCGGAATCAACAGAATTCCAAGTGAAACCTATACTCTTGTCACAAAAAATCCGCCGCCTCTCCGCGTTTCAAGCGCGCCGCGCTCTATTCAAAAGTGAATAGACAGACTTCCGGCCCAAGAGGTAGATGGAAAAACGAGGAAAATTCAGGAAGATCAAGGGAAAATATTGGAGGGATGGAGACGCTCGTTCGTGCAATATAGCAGAAAAGCGCCGCTGATTTCCAGCAAAATAGACTTGAAAAATGGCACAGAAATTGCTATTCTCTTTGTGAAGACAACAGAGGCGGCGTCACCCCGGCAGACGCCGGACGTATTACAATTAAGGAGGAGCTATCATGTATCAGACCGTTCGCTACGAGAAGAAGGACAACATCGGCATTGCCACCATCAACCGTCCCGAGGCGCTGAACGCCCTCAACTCCACTGTCGTGGGAGATCTGGAGCAGCTGATCAGCGAGGTGGAGAAGGACACGGAGCTGCGGGCCTTCATCCTCACCGGCGAGGGCCGTTCCTTTGTGGCCGGCGCGGATATAGGCGAGCAGAAGCCCATGGACGTGGCCCAGGGCCGCAAGTGGGGGCAGAGGGGCAGCGCCCTGTTCCGCCGCATCGAGAAGCTGGAGATTCCCACCATCGCCGCGGTGAACGGCTTTGCCCTGGGCGGCGGCTGCGAGATCGCCATGAGCTGCGACATCATTCTGGCCGCCGGTCCCAACGCCGAGGGCAAGGGCGGCGCCAAGTTCGGCCAGCCCGAGGTGGGCCTGGGCATCACCCCCGGCTTCTCCGGTACCCAGCGGCTGCCCCGCCGCGTGGGCATCGCCAAGGCCAAGGAGCTGATCTTCTCCGGCAAGGTCATCGACGCCGCCGAGGCCAAGGCCATCGGCCTGGTGAACGAGGTCTACCCCCTGGAGCAGCTGATGGACGCCGCCGTGGCCATGGCCAAGTCCTTCGCCGTCAATGCCCCCATCGCCGTGAAGTACTCCAAGGCCTGCATCGACCGCGGTATGCAGATGGACATCGACGACGGCATCGCCCTGGAGAACGAGCTCTTTGCCATGTGCTTTGCCACTGAGGACCAGAAAGAGGGGATGAGCGCGTTCCTGGAGAAGCGGAAGGAGAAGCACTTCCAGAACAAGTAACCCGTTTTTCCCGAGAGACGGAAACGGCATCCGGCTTTGTCCGGCGGACTCCCGGAGGGGAAAGCGGACAAGGGCGCTTCCCGCCGCCGGCATCCCCGTAAGTTAAAGCGGCGGCCGGTGAAGAAATCTGAGACGGAACGTGAAGTTTTTTGCGGGACGATTCCATCATAGAAAAAGGAGCTGGAAAACCATGAAAAAAGTTCGCGTCATCACCGCTGAGGAAGCGGCGCTGATGGTCAATGACGGCGATACCGTCTCCACCGGCGGCTTCGTCAGCTGCGCCTGCCCCGAGGCGCTGTCCACCGCGCTGGAAAAACGCTTTCTGGAGACCGGCCACCCCCGGGACCTGACGCTGTTCTTCGCCGCGGGCCAGGGCCACCGGGACGGCACCGGCGGCGACCACTACGGCCACGAGGGACTGGTCAAGCGGGTAGTGGGCGGCCACTGGGACCGGGCCCCCAAACTGGGTGACCTGGCCCTGGCCAACAAGATCGAGGCCTATAACCTGCCCCAGGGCGTCATCACCCATATGTACCGGGACATCGCCGCCCACAACATCGGCACCATCACCCACGTGGGCCTGTACACCTTCGCCGATCCCCGCAACGGCGGCGGCAAGCTGAACACCTGCACAAAAGAGGACCTGGTGAAGCTCATTGAGATTGAGGGGGAGGAGCGGCTTTTGTACAAGGGCTTCCCCATCAACGTCTGCTTCCTCCGTGGCAGCTACGCCGACGAGTACGGCAACTGCACGGTACATAGGGAGATCGGCCCCCTGGACGTCACCGCCCAGGCCCAGGCCACCAAGAACTCCGGCGGAAAGGTCATCGTCCAGGTGGAGAAGATCGTCCAGGGAGGCTCGCTGGACCCGAAGCTGGTGAAGATCCCCGGCATCTACGTGGACGCCATTGTGGTGGGCTCCATTGAGGACAACATGCAGTGTCTGGGAATGCCCTACGATGGGGCCCTCACCGGCGAGTTCCGCATCCCCGTGGACGCCATTCCCGCCATCCCCCTGGACGCCAAGAAGATTTTGGCCCGCCGGGCCGCCATGGAGCTGCCCCAGGACGCCATTGTGAACCTGGGTACCGGCGCGCCGGAGAAGATCGCCAATGTGGCGGCGGAGGAGGGCATCTCCGATAAGCTGACCCTCACGGTGGAGGCCGGTTCCATCGCCGGCGTGCCCTACGGCGGCACCCAGTTCGGCGCGGCGGCCAACTCCATGGCCATTCTGGACCACAACGTCCAGTTTGACTTCTACCAGGGCGGCGGTCTGGACGTGGCCTTCCTGGGCCTGGCGGAGACGGCGCCCAACGGCGATCTGAACGTCTCCAAATTTGGCACTCGCCTTGCCGGCGCCGGCGGCTTCATTGACATCACCCAGAACGCCAAGAAGGTGGTCTACTGCGGCACCTTCACCGCCAAGGGCCTCAAGACCGAGTGCCGGGACGGCAAGCTGGTGATCACCCAGGAGGGCTCCAAAAAGAAGTTTGTCAACCAGGTGGAGCACATCACCTTCTCCGGCGTCTACGCCAACAAGGTCCATCAGCCGGTGCTGTACGTCACGGAGCGGGCGGTGTTCGAGCTGCGGCCCGAAGGCGTGACGCTGATTGAGATCGCCCCCGGCATCGATCTCCAGACCCAGGTGCTGGACCAGATGGAGTTCATGCCTAAGATCGCTGAGGATTTGAAGCTCATGGACGAGCGCATCTTCAAAGATGAGTTGATGGGCCTGGCCAACGACTAAAGCATAAAAGTTTTGCTCAAGCTTTTTTAAAGGCTTGCGGGGTGCGAAATCCCCAAAAAGCGGAAAACATATATGCTTCTCCCCAGCGCCTCTGCCGCCCAGCGGCAGACAGCGTCCCCGACAGAAAAACCGAGGATACCCCCAAGAACAAAAAGGAGGACCAAACAAATGGCCTTAATGACCGCCAACGAGTACGTCGAGAGCCTGCGGAAGCTGAACACCCGGGTCTATATGTTCGGCGAGAAAATTGACAACTGGGTGGACCATCCCATGATCCGTCCCTCTATCAACTGTGTGGCCATGACCTACGCCCTGGCCCAGGACCCCCAGTACGCGGAGCTCATGACCGTGAAGTCCAGCCTGACGGGGAAGACCGTCAACCGCTTTACCCACCTGCACCAGTCCACCGAGGACCTCATCAACAAAGTGAAGATGCAGCGCCTGCTGGGCCAGAAGACCGCCAGCTGCTTCCAGCGCTGCGTGGGCATGGACGCCTTCAACGCCGTGTACTCCAGCACCTATGAGATCGACGAGAAGCACGGCACCCACTACCACGAGAACTTCAAGAAGTTTCTCACCTTTGTCCAGGACAACGACCTCACCGTGGACGGCGCCATGACTGACCCCAAGGGCGACCGCTCCAAAGCCCCCAGCCAGCAGGCGGACCCGGATATGTACGTCCACGTGGTGGAGCGCCGGGAGGACGGCATCGTGGTCTCAGGCGCTAAGTGCCACCAGACCGGCTCCATCAACAGCCACTGGCACATCTTCATGCCCACCATCGCCATGGGCGAGGCGGACAGGGACTGGGCCGTCTCCTTCGCCTGCCCCACCGACGCCGAGGGCATGTACATGATCTACGGCCGCCAGTCCTGCGACACCCGGAAGCTGGAGGAGAACGCGGACATCGACGTGGGCAACGCCAAGTTCGGCGGCCAGGAGGCCCTGGTGGTGCTGGACCACGTGTTCATCCCCAACGAGTACATCTTCTTAAACGGCGAGTATGAGTTCGCCGGCATGATCGTGGAGCGGTTCGCCGGCTACCACCGCCAGAGCTACGGCGGGTGCAAGGTGGGCGTGGGCGACGTGGTCATCGGCGCCGCGGCTCTGGCCGCCGAGTACAACGGCGTGGAGAAGGCCTCCGCCGTGAAGGATAAGCTCATTGAGATGACTCACCTGAACGAGACCCTGTACTGCTGCGGCATCGCCTGCTCCTCTCAGGGCTTCAAGACCAAGGCGGGCAACTACCAGATTGACCTGCTGCTGGCCAACGTCTGCAAGCAGAACGTCACCCGGTTCCCCTATGAGATCGTGCGCCTGGCGGAGGACATCGCCGGCGGACTGATGGTCACCATGCCCAGCCAGAAGGACTTTGACAGCGACACCGTGGTGGGCCGGAACGGCGAGACCATCGGGGAGATCTGCAACAAGTTCTTCGCCGCCCGGGAGGGCGTCTCCACCGAGGACCGCCAGCGGATCATGCGGTTCCTGGAGAATATGTGCCTGGGCGCGGCGGCCGTGGGCTACCGCACGGAGTCCATGCACGGCGCCGGCTCTCCCCAGGCCCAGCGGATTATGATCGCCCGCCAGGGCAACATCCAGGGCAAAAAGCAGTTTGCCAAGGACATCGCGGGCATTCAGTAAGTTCCATCCCCTGGGCCCCCGCTCGGACCCAGCGAAGCGGTTCGAGTGGGGAGAGGAGGAGGGAATGAAGCGAGCGGAGTCCCTGCCGCCAGACGGGGACGGAGCCCAGCGGAATTTCTTCCGACGACGGGCAAGAAACAGTTTTCCAGGGACATTGCCGGTATTCAATAAGGAGATTCAAGCGTTTAAAAAGGCCCGGACAGCCCCGGGCAGAAATCGCCCGGGGCTTGTGTTTTTTTACGCAAAAATTCAGAAAAATTCAGCAGACTGCCCAAAAATCCCTTAAAAATTTCTAATAAGGAGAAAAATCACATGGATTTCAATCTGAGCCGTGAGCACCAGCTGATTCGGAAGATGATGGCTGAGTTCACCGAAAACGAAGTGAAGCCCATCGCCGCCGAGACCGACCTCAACAGCGAGTATCCCCGGGAGAACATCGAGAAGCTCTTTGACCTGGGCGTCATGGGCATGTGCGTGCCCAAGGAGTACGGCGGCACCGGCGCGGACCCCCTGGCCTCCGCCATCTGCATCGAGGAGCTGAGCAAACAGTGCGCCTCCACCGGAGACATTGTGGCCACCCACAACGGCCTGTGCTGCGACCCCATCCTCACCCACGGCACCGAGGAGCAGAAGAAAAAGTACCTCCCCATGCTGACCACCGGCCATAAGGTGGGCGCCTTCGCCCTCACCGAGCCCAACGCCGGCTCCGACGCCTCCAAGGGCCAGACCGAGGCCCGGCTGGAGGGGGATCACTACGTGATGAACGGCTCCAAGATCTTCATCACCAACGGCTACGTGGCCGATGTGTTCGTGGTCTTCGCCATGACCGACAAGTCCAAGGGTACCAAGGGCATCTCCGCCTTCATCGTGGAGAGCGGCTTCCCCGGCTTCTCCGTGGGCAAGCACGAGGTGAAGATGGGCCTCCACGGCTCCCCCACCGCCGAGATCGTGTTCACTGACTGCATCGTGCCCAAGGAGAACATGCTGGGCCGTGAGGGCAAGGGCTTCTCCATCGCCATGCAGACTTTGGACGGCGGCCGCATCGGCATTGCCGCGCAGGCTCTGGGCATCGCCGAGGGTGCGCTGAACGAGGCCAAGGAGTACACCAAGGGCCGCGTCCAGTTCGGCAAGCCCATCAGCAAGTTCCAGAACACCCAGTTTACCTTCGCCGACATGGAGATGGGCTGCGAGGCGGGCCGCCTGCTGACCTACCAGGCTGCCGTTCTCAAGGGCCAGGGTGTCCGTTACACCAAGGAGGCCGCCATGGCCAAGCTCTGGTGCTCCGAGCACGCCATGAAGACCACCACCAAGGCGCTGCAGATGTTCGGCGGCTACGGCTATACCAAGGACTATCCCATGGAGCGCATGATGCGGGACGCCAAGATCACCGAGATCTACGAGGGCACTTCCGAGGTCCAGCGCATCGTCATTTCCGCCAACATGGGCCTGTAACGTTTCTTAAAAGAAAGGTTAGCAAAAGAATTTTCACGCCCTCCGGCGGCCGGGCCATACACGAAGGTCTCTGCGACGGCAACGGGGCGCGCGCGAAAAAATCTCCTGTTCTGGCATTGAAATAAAATTGGAGGATAGACAAGTATGAAGATCATTGTTTGCGTTAAGCAAGTGCCTGATACCTCCGGCAAGGTGGCCGTGAATCCGGACGGCACCTTGAACCGGGCGTCCATGCAGACCATCACCAACCCCGACGACATGAACGCCGTGGAGGCGGCGCTGAAAATGAAGGACGCCACGGGCTGCAAGGTCATCGTGGTCACCATGGGCCCGCCCCCCGCCGCTGGGATGCTGCGGGAGCTGATGGCCATGGGCGCGGACGAGGGCGTGCTGGTTTCCGCCCGGGAGTTCGGTGGGTCCGATACCTACGCCACCTCCCAGATCCTGGCCGCCGCCATTGACACCATCGGCGTGGAAAAGGACGACGTGGTCATGTGCGGCCGTCAGGCCATCGACGGCGACACCGCTCAGGTGGGTCCCCAGATCGCCGAGAAGCTGGGCCTGCCCCAGGTGACCTACGCCGCCGACATCT
>CAJUDV010000033.1 GCA_910585385.1 uncultured Oscillibacter sp.
TCCGCTTTCTTTCAACATAGCCAGATTTCCTATGTTCTAATTCGGGAGTAATATCAAATGAAGACTCTGTTTTTCTCCGAAGCTCCATCGGGGGGAGGCGTGGAGATCGCCTTTCTGGATGTTTGGTCATACTGGAGCCCACATGTTTTACTCTCAGTCTTAGCGGTGACGGCGTTTCCGATCTGGGTGACCGCGTTTTGCGGGTCCGGTTCCGGAATGACTGGAATTATGAAATATTCTTGGATATTCTATGTTATTTCCTGTTGCGAGTTTGCGTTTTTAGCGGAGGTTGGAAATCGCAGATACCATGGAAACTTTGGCTGGGGGATGTGCCTTGGAATTGGCATCGTCACGCTGAGCGCCCTGATGCGGTTCATCAACTATGTGCATCTGGAGCGAGAGGACGGGAGATACCGTGCGGCGGTCTTCATAGGCGCGGCGCTGCTCTCGATGCAGTTCTTTTTGGGAATCTGGTATTACTGGCGGGTGCTTACCACGCCGGTGCAATGCTTTTGAAGCTTTTCCTTATCAGATGGCCGGTTCTTTGGAGAGATTTTCATATGATATTGCGGCCATTTTTAATGTTCAGATATGAAAGCAGGAGGTGCGCATGAGACATATCGCAATGTTTATAGCATCCCAAAAAGGATGGTATTCCCTGAAAAGAGCCATTGAGGGCGGCTATGCCCAGAAGATAAAGCTGGTTGCGACATTTAAGGAGATTGACGTTGAAAAAAGCTATGATCAGGAGATTATGGCCCTATGCCGGGAATATGAAATACCATGCTATCTATGGGGGGAGCAAATAAAGGAGTCCTTGCTGCAAACGCTGATTGATCTGGAGATAGATATTGCATTTGCTGTGTCGTGGAGATTTCTAATCAATACAGAGGTCAATCAGGTTATCAAGTACGGATTGGTTGTTTTTCATGACTCACTCCTGCCGAAGTATAGAGGCTTTGCGCCGACGCCCACGGCAATCATGTGCGGGGAGGATAAAGTTGGGGTCACCGCGATTCTTGCTGCCGACAAGGTGGATGAGGGAGATATAATACTGCAAAAGGAAATTCCGGTTGGTGAAAATGATTATATCTCGGATGTGATCGCGAAAGAAGCGCGGATATGCGGCGATATGGTTGTTGAAATCCTGCAAAAGGCGGTGGATGACTCGATTACTCCCATGAAGCAGGATCATTCAGCCGCGACTTATAGCATATGGCGAAATGTTGAAGATTGTAAAATAGATTGGAATAAGACATCTGTTGAAATAAGAAATATGATTAGAGCGGTGTCTTCTCCATATCCCGGTGCGTATTTCTTTTATCAAAAAAGAAAAGTGATCGTAAAGAGTGCGGAAATCATGGGTGAGATGAACTTTGCAGTTAGACAGCCGGGGAAAATATGGCAGATTGTGAATAATTGCCCAATGGTAATCTGTGGAGAGGGTATGCTCAAAATTATCGATGCCGAGTATGAAGACGGCTCCAAGGTGATGTTTAACAGGCTGAGAGAAAATTTGAACAAATGAGGTGATTTGGTGCGCTTGTCGTTTATAATTCCATGCTATCACAGTGAACTGACGATCGGCAATGTGGTGGGGGAAATCCGCAGCAAGATGTCTGAAAAGCCCGATATAGATTATGAGATTATTGCCGTAAACGACAGTTCTCCTGATGGCGTTCTGACAGTTTTGAAAGAACTTGCTGAAAGAGATAAGAGAGTAATGGTGGTAGACCTTGCGAAGAATGTGGGAAAGCATGGAGCGGAAATGGCGGGGTTTTCTTTTGCCAGCGGTGATTTCATAGTAGCGCTTGATGATGATGGCCAGTGCCCGATGGACAAGCTGTGGGAGCTTATTGAGCCCTTATACAACGGCTATGACATATCAATTGCGAAATATCCCATTAAGAAGCAGTCCGCTTTCAAAAATTTTGGAAGTAAAATGAATGCGCTGATGGCTCAATTTTTGATTGAAAAACCGAGATCGCTGTATTTGAGCAATTTCAGCGCAATGAAACGCTTTGTCGTTGATGAGATGAAAAAATATGACAAGCCCTATCCGTATTTGGACGGATTGATGCTGAGGACTTCTTCCAAAATATGCAATGTGGATATGGAAGAGCGGGAGCGCGCCGCGGGAGTGGGGCATTATACGTTTAAAAGGTCGCTGAAGCTCTGGCTGAATGGCTTCACGGCATTTTCGGTTAAACCTCTGAGAATTTCAGCAATATTGGGTTTAATTTGCGCGTTTATTGGGTTTGTCTATGGAACGGTCACAGTTATCAACAAACTTGCGCATCCTGAGATACAGGCGGGTTACAGTTCAACCATGGCGGTCCTGCTGTTTATAGGGGGCATGATAATGATGATGCTTGGAATGGTCGGAGAATATATAGGCAGGATTTATATTTGTATAAACAACTCGCCTCAATATGTTATAAGAGAAACCATAAACATGGATAGAGAGAATAAATGAGGTTCTGATGACGAAAAAATCTCGGGTATTTTTGGGACTCCATATTTTTCTGGTACTTTACTCTATGAATGGTGTTTTCAGCAAGCTGGCCGCCAAAGAATCATTTTTAAGCGTACGGTTTTGCGCGTTTTACGGCGGGATTGTCCTCATCCTTGGCATCTACGCCGTGGCGTGGCAGCAAATCATTAAGAGGATTCCCCTGACCACTGCCTTTGCCAACAAAGCGGTTACGGTGGTTTGGGGCTTGGTCTGGGGGGCGCTGATCTTCCGTGAGCCCATTACGCCGGGGAAGATTGTGGGGGTCCTTCTGATCGTGGCGGGCGTCGTCCTGTTCTCCTCGGAAGAGCGGGAGGAGGCTGGCAGATGATCGTTTATCCCTGCATCCTTTTGCTGGGGGTGTTCCTCAGCTCCGTCTCTCAGGTCATGCTGAAAAAGGCAGCTCTGCGGACCTATGAGACGAAGCTCCGGGAATATTTGAATCCTCTTGTGATCTCCGCCTATATGATCTTCTTCGGCACCACTTTCTTGAGTATCTATGCCTACAAAGGAATCCCTCTGTCCATGGGGCCGGTTTTGGAGTCCACCAGTTATCTCTATGTGACGTTCTTCTCGGTGACTATTTTCCATGAAAAGCTCAATCGCAAAAAGGCGTTGGCTCTGATTTTGATTTTGGCGGGTATTTTCATTTATTCTCAATTTGGCTGAACGGAGGTCAGGCAATGAAAGGAATTATTCTCTCCGGAGGCTCCGGAACGCGGCTCTATCCGATTACCCGGGTAATTTCCAAGCAGATTCTCCCAATCTACGATAAACCCATGATCTATTATCCGCTGTCCACTCTGATGCTGGCAGGCATCCGTGAGATCCTGATTATCTCCACGCCGCGGGACCTGCCGGTTTTTGAGGACCTGCTGGGGGATGGGTCCGCCTACGGTCTGGAGCTGTCCTACGCTGTGCAGGAGCATCCCAACGGCCTGGCCGAGGCCTTTTTGATCGGTGAGTCCTTCATCGGCGGGGACCATGTGTGCCTGATTCTGGGGGACAACATTTTTTACGGACGCCATTTCAGCGGCGTTTTGCAGAGAACCGCCGGAATGGAGCGCGGGGCTTCGATTTTCGGCTATTACGTGCCCAATCCCCAGGCCTTTGGAGTGGTAGAGTTCGACCAGGAGGGAAGCGTTCTCTCCATTGAGGAGAAGCCGGAGCGCCCAAAATCCAATTACGCCGTCCCCGGCCTCTACTTCTATGACAACGATGTGGTCTCCATCGCGAAGAGCATCACCCCCTCCGCCCGGGGGGAGCTGGAGATTACGTCCGTCAACAACGTCTATCTGCAGCGCGGCACGCTGCGCGTGGAGCTGCTGGGGCGCGGCATGGCCTGGCTGGACACCGGCACCCACGAGGGGCTTTTGGAGGCGGCGAACTATGTGTCCATTATGCAAAAGCGCCAGGGCCTGTACGTGTCCTGCATTGAGGAGATCGCCTTTCGCATGGGGTACATATCCCGGGACGAGCTGTCGGCGCTGGCCGAGCCGATGGAGAAGACGAAGTATGGACAATATCTGCGGCAGATCGTGGAGGGAGTTTTATGAAACATGTGCTGATCACCGGGGGAGCCGGGTTTATAGGCTCCAACTTTATTCAGTTTATCCTGGACAGCCGTCCGGATCTGGAGCGGCTGGTCAATTTGGATCTTCTGACCTATGCTGGAAATCTTGAGAACTTAAAGGCGGTGGAGCGCGATTCCCGCTACCGGTTTGTCAAGGGGGACATCCGGGACAGAGATCTGGTGGAGCGGCTGTTCGCGGACTATGATTTTGATACCGTCGTCCATTTCGCGGCGGAGAGCCATGTAGACCGCAGCATTGTGGAGCCGGAGGTGTTCCTGACCACAAATATCATTGGCACGCAGACGCTGCTGGATGCCGCGAAACGCCATTGGAAGCAGTTTCCGGACGACAAATACTCCCGGGCCTACCGCGAGGGCGTCCGCTATCTCCAGGTTTCCACGGATGAGGTCTATGGGGCCCTTGGGGAGACGGGGCTCTTCTGTGAGTCGACGCCGCTGGCGCCAAACAGCCCGTACTCCGCCTCTAAGGCCAGCGGTGATATGATTGTGCGGGCCTATTACCAGACCTACGGCCTGCCGGCAAATATCACCCGCTGTTCAAACAACTACGGCCCCTATCAGTTTCCTGAGAAGCTGATTCCCCTGATGATCCACAATGCCCGGGAGGACAGGCCCCTGCCGGTCTACGGGGACGGCATGCAGATCCGGGACTGGCTCCATGTGCGGGATCACTGCTCCGCCATTTCCGCGGTGCTGGAGCGGGGAACCGCCGGCGAGGTTTACAACATCGGCGGAAATAACGAGCGGGCAAATATTGAGATTATCCGGCTCATTCTGCGGGAGCTGGGAAAGCCGGAGAGCCTGATTACCTACGTGAAGGACCGCCCGGGCCACGACCGGAGATATGCCATTGACAATACAAAAATCACAGGGGAACTGGGCTGGAAGCCGCTCTATACCTTTGAACAGGGAATGCGCGAGACTATCCAATGGTATTTGACGCACGCGGACTGGATCGGCCGGGTGATCAGCGGCGATTATCGGGCGTATTACCAGGAGATGTACGGCGCCATTGAGCGGCCGTAGGACCGGACTGCAAGAAAACGGCAGGGCTGATTCCGGAGAATTTGCCGGGATCTCTTTTCAAAATTGCAATGCTGCGGTGTAATCATGCAAAGGCTGTGTTTCATGCCTTTGCATGATTTACTCTTTCGGGACGGCGGCAGTGGGATTCCAAATGGAGGGGGACCCGCTGGGATTGGGTAAGAATCTCTTCTCGTCAGAGCCCGCTCTTGGCAAAATCCTGGACTTTGACGTGTTGAATGCGGAAATCGGGAGATATTCGGCGTATTATGTGAAACAGTTTGCATAAAAAATCGGGTTCACGGATAGAGACCGCTGTTAATCTGCGGAAATTTGTCAAAACCCCTTTCAAAAGTCAAAGCGCTGTGGTATATTGTCATACGAAAGCGACCTCCGGTGCTTTTCATAGAAACCACGGCGCATCCTGTTGGAGGAGCCGCGCCGCAGAAAGGCTGACTTTATTTTGATAAATCGTTTCCGCAATCTGTTTCTTTTCCTGTGCGATGCCCTCATTTTAATCAGCGTGACCTTGGTACTTGCCGGATTTTCCCTCCGCTATTCCTTGTCGGACGCGGTGGGAGGGGGAGAGCTTCTTCCGCACATGGTCCTGCTCTACATCTGCACGGTGATCTTCCAGTTCCTTTTCCACACATATGACAGCCTTTGGCGCTATGCCGAGAGCCGGGAATACCTCTCGCTGCTGATGGCCGCGTTCTGCGGCTTTGGCACGTACGAGGTGGTTACCCGCTTTGTTCTGAAATCCGGCGTCATCTCCTTTCTTCTCCTTACAGCGATTGCCGCCCTCTGGATTTTGGGCATGCTGCTCATTCGCTTTGCCTACCGTGTAGGCCGGGGGCATCTCCAGTACCGCCAGGGCTCGCACCGGATCTCCATGGCCATTGTGGGCGCCGGCTCCGCCGGCGTGCAGCTGCTGGAGGAGGTTCAAAACAACCAGGACAGCCCCTACGCCGTCCAGTGCTTTTTCGACGACGACCCCGCTAAGCAGGGCAGGCGCGTTCGGGGCGTGCCGGTAAAGGGCCGGATCCGGGACATCCCCGCCCGGGTGAAGGCCATGGACATCCGGGAGATCGTGGTGGCCATTCCCTCTGTGAGCGAGTCCCGGCGGCAGGAGATTTTGCAGGAGCTGTCCTCGCTGGACAAGGTGAAAATCCGGGTTCTGCCCAGCACGCTGGATCTGCTGAGCCGGCGGCCGATCCGGGCCCAGATGCGGGATATTCAGATTGAGGATCTGCTGGGCCGGGAACCCATTCAGCTGAATCCCGCTCCGGTGGATACGTTTCTGGGCGGGAAGACCGTCATGGTCACCGGCGGCGGCGGCTCCATCGGTTCGGAGCTGTGCCGCCAGATCGTCAAGCACGCCCCCCGGCGGCTGGTGATTGTGGATATATATGAGAACAACGCCTATGACATTCAGCAGGAGCTGCTGTACAAGTACGGCGGGCGGCTGGATCTGTCGGTGGAGATTGCTTCCATCCGTGACCGGGAACGGCTGCGGCAGCTGTTTGCCCACTACCGGCCCGACGTGGTGTTTCACGCCGCCGCCCACAAGCACGTGCCCCTGATGGAGCAGAGCCCCCAGGAGGCGGTGCGGAACAACGTGTTTGGCACGCTGAATCTGGTGCGGACGGCGGACGAGTACGGCGTTTCCAAATTTATTCAAATCTCCACGGATAAGGCGGTGAACCCCACCTCTGTTATGGGGGCTACCAAGCGGATGTGCGAGATGATCGTACAGTCCATGAAGGGCCGCAGCGAGACGGCTTTTGCCGCGGTGCGCTTTGGCAATGTGTTGGGCTCCAACGGTTCCGTGGTGCCTCTTTTCAAGCGTCAGATTGCCGAGGGCGGGCCTGTCACCGTGACGGATAAACGGATCATTCGCTATTTCATGACCATTCCGGAGGCCGCCCAGCTGGTGCTGCAGGCCGGGGCCATGGCGGAACAGAACGAGCTGTATGTTTTGGATATGGGCCGCCCGGTGAAGATCCTGGATCTGGCGGAAAATCTGATTCGCCTCTCCGGCTGCACGCCCTATCGGGATATTGATATTGTGGAGACCGGCCTGCGGCCGGGGGAGAAGCTTTACGAGGAGCTGCTGATTGCCAGCCGGGATATTGAGAAGACGGAGAACGACCAGATCTTTGTGGAGCGCCAGCCCGCCGTTACGGCGGAGGAGCTGGAGGAAAAGCTGGCTGTTCTGGCGGCCGCGCTGGAGAAGAACGATCCCTCTGTGATCCGGGGGGCGCTGCACCGGGTAGTGCCCACGTTCCACGAGCCGGAGGAATTAAACCGGGACCAGGGGCAGGAGGTTTACATTCCGGAGCAGACGCAGAAAAAAGAGGGAAAGGTTGTGACGTTCCGGCAGCGGGCCCGCTGACCGCGCGGGGGAGATCTCCGGTCCCTTTTCCCGCGGCCCTCATCGCCGCTGTCTGCGGCGGACCGCTTTTGCCTGTGGCAGAGGCGGTCTCTTTTTTTGGCCCGGAGAATGGACCGCGGCGGAGGCTCTTTGTGAAAGGCAGAGAGCGCCGCCTCCAAAAGGGGAGAGGCACGCCGCGGCGTGCCTCTCCCCTTTTGACGCGTCCGCCCCGTTCGCTCCTCCGGTGGGAAGATTACGATTCAGGCGGCCTGTTCCGGGCGGCTATAAACACGGGAACCATGGGTGGCGGGCAGATTAAACTTCCATGGGAGGAACCCGCAAAGGCTTCCCCGCAGTCCCCCTTGCGAAAGCTGAAAATGCCCGCATCGAAGCTGGGGGCGTACCCCGTACAGGCGGCTGCCATCTGGATTGGAAGTCGTCTGCCTTACCAGCGCAGCGTACATTTGCCGGTGGCATTCTCAAATTCCCAGCGTAAGTAGTACCTGTTTCTTGCGTCTAAATCTATTTTTCCCGCAGGGGACTGCCGGTTTAACCGCATTAACAGTACCTTTTTTGCGTCCAACAGGCTTACCGCCGCGTCTCCCTTTGACAGCTGTGTATCAAGGGTAAATTCATATGTCCTGCTTTCAGAAAACCTTCCCATATGCCGGACCCAGCCAGTACAAGAGTTTAGGGAGGCTCTGTCCGCGTTTCGGCTGGGGCGAAACACAAATAAAACTGCGGCGATGCTTTTTGATACTGCAATGCATCGAAAGTACTGCCATATATTCAACGCCCTGTCCTCCAATAATGTACAGTTTTGGATGTGCTGAACCGCTTATAGATTATAGCACGCGGCGGCTGCCGCATCAATTTAAGTTTACACAGACTGCCGAAGGGATGCCGCGGCGGCGCGTTTTTCAGAGGAGACCGGACAACCTGCCTCTTGAAAATTCTGTATTTCTCTGGTATAGTATTTTAGTTATAGTATGTGAAAATCCGGCGAGGTGAAATTGTGTACCTGAAAGCATTGGAAATTCAAGGCTTTAAATCCTTTCCCGACAAGACCGTTCTGAACTTTGGCGAGGACATCACCGCCATCGTGGGGCCCAACGGCTCCGGCAAGAGCAATATCTCCGACGCCATCCGCTGGGTCATGGGCGAGCAGAGCGCCAAGGGGCTCCGGGGAGCCAAGATGGAGGATGTCATCTTCGGCGGCACCGAGAAGCGGGCCCAGGTGGGCTTTGCCCAGGTGACGCTGGTGCTGGACAACACCGAGCGCATCTTCCCCTCTATGGAGGAATCGGAGGTTGCGGTGACCCGCCGCTATTACCGCAGCGGCGAGAGCGAGTACTACATCAACCGCCAGTCCGTCCGGCTCAAGGACGTGGCGGAGCTTTTCATGGACACCGGCATGGGCAAGGAGGGCTACTCCATCATCGGCCAGGGCCGGATTGACGAGATTCTCTCCACCCGCAGCGGTGACCGGCGGGAGATCTTCGAGGAGGCCGCCGGCATCTCCAAATTCCGCCACCGGAAGGAGGACTCCCAGCGGAAGCTGGAGCGCACCCAGGAGAACCTGGTGCGGATCAACGACAAGATCGCGGAGCTGGAGCTCCAGGTGGAGCCCCTGCGGGACCAGGCGGAGAAGGCGAAAAAGTATTTGGTCCTCCGGGATGAGCTGCGCCTTTTGGAGATCTCCGTGTGGCTGGAGAATTTGGACAATCTGAAGATCCAGGCCCGAAAGACCGAGGCGGACTTCCGCGCCGCCGAGACCGCCCGTGACGAGGCCCGGGCGGCCCTGGACGCCCTCTACAGCCAGGGGGAGCAGTTCGGCGAAAAGATGCGGGCCAAGGATATGGAGGCCGAGTCCATCCGGGCGGAGGCCGCCGGCCTGGGGGCGCAGGCGACGGAGCAGGAGTCCGCCGTGGCGGTGCTGGAGAGCACCATCGCCCACAACGAGGAGAACATCCTGCGTGCCCGCCAGGAGCTGGAGGAGACGGACAGCCGTGCCGGAAACCTCCAGAAGCAGGCGGAGGAGCAGGAGGCCCGCATGGCGGACATCGACCGGGCGCTGGAGACCCTGGGCGGGGCGCTGGAGGACCTGCTGGACCGGGCCCGGTCCGCCGCCCAGCGGGCAGGCGGAGCTCAGGACCAGGCGGAGGCCCTGCGGGCCAAGGAGGCCATTGCCGTAGCCGCTGCCGCCGACCACAGGGCCGCCGCCGCCGCCTTGGCCGCGGAGAACGGCCAGATCACCCAGCGGAAGACCGCGGTGGAGGGCGAGCTGGCCGCCGCCGGGGCCCAGCTGGAGGAGGCGGAGAAGGAGGCTAAGGCCAACCGCCGGGCCCTGGAGGACGCCCGGGATGAGGCGGAGGCCGTGGCAAATATCATCGCCGGACACAGCCTGCGGATGGAAGAGCGGAGAAAGAAGGCCGCCGCCGCCGCGGATCAGAGGGTGAAGCTGACCATGGACGCCGGCGCCCTGGACAACCGCATCCGCCTGCTGACGGAGATGGAGAAGGAGTACGAGGGGTTTTCCAAGGCGGTCAAGACTGTGATGCAGGCGAAGAGCAGCCTCCGGGGAATCCACGGCCCCGTGGCGAATTTGATGAGGACCGAGGGGAAGTACAGCCTGGCCATTGAGATTGCCCTGGGGGCGGGGCTCCAGAACATTGTGGTGGACCGGGAGGAGGACGCCAAAAGCGCCATCAACTACCTCAAGCAGCGGGACGGCGGCCGCGCCACCTTCCTGCCGCTCACCGCCATCCGGGGCGACGAGCTGCGGCAAAAGGGCGTGGAGAGGGAGTTCGGCTTTGTGGGTATCGCCTCCCGCCTCATCACCTTTGACGAGAAGTACCGGAACATCTTTGAGAGCCTTCTGGGCCGTACGGTGATCGCCGAGGACATGGACTGCGGCATTGCCATGGCCCGGAAGTACCAAAACGCCTTCCGCATCGTCACTCTGGACGGCCAGGTGATCAACCGCGGCGGCTCCATGACCGGCGGCTCCACCTCCCGCTCCGCGGGCGTGCTGAGCCGGGCGGCGGAGCTTCAAAAGCTGAACAGCCGGGCCGGGGCCATGCACAAGGCCCTGGAGGACGCCAAGCAGGCGGAGGAGGCCGCCGGCCGGGAGCTGGCCGCCGCGCAGTACGAGCTGGAGACGGCGGAGGGCCAGCGCCGCCGGGCCGAGGACGAGGTCCTGCGGCTGGAGGGCGCCGGGAACCACTTTGACATCCTCCTGCGCTCTCTGCGGGAGAGCCGGGAGAATCTGGAGGGCGAGCTGGAGAGCCTCACAGGCCGTCTGGCGGACAACGCCCGGAGGGCCGCGGAGGCGGAGGAGCTGGTGGCCGCCCAGGAGACCCAGGCCGCGTCTCTCCGGGCCCAGGCGGAGGAGACCCTCGCGGGGCAGTCGGAGCTGCTGGCCCAGTCCAACGCCCTGGCGGAGGAGATCGCCGGGAAAAAGGAGGAGCTGGCGGCCCTGTCCGCCCAGCGGGAGGCCGCCGCCGGACGGGCGGAGGACCTGCGCCGCCTGTCTCAGGACCTTGGCGGAGACCGGCGGCAGAAGGAGGAGGCCGTGGAGGCCTACCAGGCCCATATCGACGAGGCCGCCGCGGACATCGCCCGCCGGCGGGAGACCCTCGCGGACCTCACGGCCCGGGGCGAGGCCTGCCAGGCCCGGCTCCAGGCTTTGAACGAGGAGAAGCTGGCTCTGGAGGCCCAGCGCACCGCCCAGAACCGGGCCAGCCAGGAGATGAACGAGAATCTTTTGAACCTGGAGCGCTCCGCCTCCAAGCTGGAGCAGAAGATCGCCACCTCCGCCCTGGAGGAGAAGCAGATCTTAGACCGCCTCTGGGAGCACTACGAGCTGAGCCACTCCGACGCCCAGGCCCAGCGCATTGAGCTGGAGAGCGTCCCCAAGGCCAGCCGCCGCATCGGGGAGCTGAAACGGGACATCTCCGCCCTGGGCACCCCCAATATCGGCGCCATCGAGGAGTATGACCGGGTGAACACCCGCTACACCTATCTCACCGGCCAGCGGGACGACGTGGAGTCCGCCAAGGCGGATTTGGAGAAGATCATCGCCGAGATCACGTCGGAGATGACCCGCATCTTCGCCCAGCAGTTCAAGCTCCTCTCCGAGAGCTTCCAGACCACCTTCGTGGAGCTCTTCGGCGGCGGGCAGGCCCGGCTGGAGCTGGAGGACGAGACGGACATCTTAGGCTGCGGCATCGAGATCAAGGCCCAGCCCCCGGGGAAGACCCTCAAGACCATCTCCCTCCTCTCCGGCGGCGAGAAGGCCTTTGTGGCCATCGCCCTGTACTTCTCCATCCTAAAGGTCCACCCCACCCCCTTCTGCGTCATGGACGAGATTGAGGCGGCGCTGGACGACGTGAACGTCACCCGCTACGCCCGGTATATGCGGACCCTGGCGGGGCGGACCCAGTTCATCGTCATCACCCACCGCCGGGGCACCATGGAGGAGGCGGATGTCCTCTACGGCATCACCATGCAGGAGCAGGGCGTCAGCAAGATTTTGACCATCAACCTCAATGATATGGCGAAGGAGCTGGACATTGAATAGGGCATGGTGACAGGGCTCCCGCCGGGACCCAGCAAAGCGGTCCCGGTGGGAAGAGGAGGAGCAAGGGAACGTGCTTCGGTTTCGCCAAAGGCGGAACCGAAGCGAAGTGGACTTTGCGACGACGATATGCAGGAGCAGGGCGTCAGCAAGATTTTAACCATCAACCTCAACGATATGGCGAAGGAGCTGGACATCGAATAAAAAGGGGGTTCTCCCATGAAGCTGCGTCATAAGATATGGATTTCCCTGGCGGTTTTTGCCGTGGCCACTGTGCTGATGATCACCGGCCTGTTTCTGACAGAAGAGACGGTGACTGCCATCGGGCTCGCCGGATCAGGGGCCATCATCTACTGGGTGGCCATTATGCTGGCCATCTCCTGGTGGCGCTGCCCGGTGTGCGGCAAGCGGATCGACCCGCCTTTTACGAAGAAGCGCTGTTCCCGCTGCGGCAAGGAGATCGACTATGAGATACGGGGCCGAAGAGGGGCTGACGGGAAGGATTACTGTCCGTGATGAGGCGGCTCAAAGGCGGGCCCCGGAAACAGAAAAAATAGATTGGATGGAACGATTATGAGTTTACGGCAAAAGGACTATATCATCGCCGCCCTGGCCATCGGGGGACTGTTTGTGTCCATGGTCCAGGGCTGGCTGGGGGCTGTGATGCTGCTGGCCGCTCTGGGGCTCTACAATATGTGGTGGCGGTGCCCCCACTGCGGCAAGTTTCTGGGCCGCAAGCACGAGCTCCACTGCCGGTACTGCGGCAAGGCCGTAGACCGCACCGCGAAAAATAAGAAAAAGGATCAGGACGAGGCCTGATTCCAGGAGGATGCCATGGGTTTTTTTGACAAGCTGAAAAAGATCACCACCAATCTCTTCTCCACCTTCACCGAGGCGGACGAGGCCTTTTTCGAGGAGCTGGAGGAGACGCTGATTCTGGCGGACCTGGGGGTGGAGACCGCCACGGAGGCCGTGGAGCGGCTGCGGGAGACCGTGCGGCGGGAGAAGCTCCAGGACCAGGAGGAGGTCCGCTCGGCCCTGCGGCGGGTGCTGGTGGAGCTGCTGGACGTGGGAACCGCGGAGCTCAACGTCTCCACCACGCCCAGCGTCATGCTGTTCATCGGCGTCAACGGCGTGGGCAAGACCACCTCCATCGGCAAGGTGGCCCGCCTTTTGATGCTGGGGGGCAAGCGGGTGCTGCTGTGCGCCGCGGACACCTTCCGGGCCGCCGCCGCCGACCAGCTGGAGATCTGGGCGCAGCGGGCCGGATGTGAGATCGTCCGCCAGCACGAGGGGGCAGACCCCGGCGCGGTGCTGTTTGACGCCCTCCAGGCCGCCAGGGCCCGGGGGGTGGACGTGGTGCTGTGCGACACCGCCGGACGGCTCCACAATAAGGCGAACCTCATGGCGGAGCTTAGTAAGCTCTCCAAGATCATCGACCGGGAGTGCCCCGGGGCGGCCCGGGAGACGCTTTTGGTGCTGGACGCCACCACCGGCCAGAACGGCCTCATCCAGGCCAGGACCTTCAAGGAGACGGCGGGCCTCACCGGCATCGTCCTCACCAAGCTGGACGGCACCGCCAAGGGCGGCATCGCCGTGGCCATCGCCCGGGAGCTGGGCGTGCCTGTGAAGCTGGCGGGCGTGGGCGAGGGGATCGACGATTTGAAGCCCTTTGACGCGGAGGCGTACGCGGAGGCCATCATCTAGCCTAGGGGGGGCAGGCTCCCCTCCCAATCAACCCCACCTCCAGTGACGTCGGTCACTGGAGACGCCGCCCCAGGCGGCTGGGGCCGGGGTATTTTCCCCACGTACACGCCGCGGCGAAAATGATTTCAATTTATTTCTACGCGCAGCGGAGAAACCAGGGGCTCTGCCCCCTGTCCCCCGGGAGACGGGGGGCTGTGACGGTATCATCAAGTATAATCAAGAGGGTGGATACGGGATGTTATTCAAGAGCCGGAAGCTGACGGAGACAGCCTCAATGGAAGAGCAGGTCCGCATCCGGGAGGCGCTGGCCGGCGCCGGGATCGCCTGCTCTGTGCGGGCCTGGGGGACTGCCCGGGCCGTGGAACGGCGGGGCCGAATCGGAGGAACGCCCGAGCGGGGCGAGATCACATACAGCATCCGTGTCAGGAGGAACGATTACGACAGAGCCGCCGGAGTGCTTTCTTCCCTCCGGCGCGGCTGCTGAGAGAAAGAGAGGAAATCCGATGAAACGAGCGGACGGCCGGGCCTTTGATGAACTGCGCCCGGTGAAGATCACCACAGAATTTATCAAATTTGCCGAGGGCAGCTGCCTCATTGAGTGCGGCGAGACGAAGGTTCTCTGCTGCGCCAGCGTGGAGGAGAGGACCCCGCCCCACGTGCCCTGCGGGGAGGGGTGGGTCACCGCGGAGTACTCCATGCTGCCCCGGGCCAACCGGGAGCGGAGTAAGCGGGACGTCTCCAAATTAAAGCTCTCCCCCCGCAGCGCCGAGATCCAGCGGCTGGTGGGCCGGTCCCTCCGTTCCGCCGTGGACATGAAGGGGCTGGGGGAGCGGACCATCACCGTGGACTGCGACGTGCTCCAGGGGGACGGCGGCACCCGCACCGCCTCCGTCACCGGGGGCTTTGTGGCCCTGGCCCTGGCCTGCCGCCATCTGGTGGAGGAGGGCGTTCTGGGGGCCAGCCCCCTCCGGCACTATGTCACCGGCGTTTCCGCCGGCATTGTGGAGGACACAGCCCTGCTGGACCTTCAGTACAGCGAGGACAGCCGGGCCCAGGTGGATCTGAACTGCGTGATGAACGAGGCCGGGGAGCTCATCGAGCTCCAGGGCACCGGCGAGGGCCGGGCCTTCACCCCGGCGGAGCAGCAGGAGCTGGTGCGGCTGTGCGCCAAGGGCTGCCGGGAGCTGCTGGCCGTCCAGAGAGAAGCGTTGGGAGGGAGATTCTGATGTCTGAGAAATTCGTGCTGGCTACCCATAACGCCAATAAATTGCGAGAGATGTCCGATATTTTGTCCAAATTGGGCGTTCAGGTGGTGAGCCCCGCGGACCTGGGCGTCACCGTGGACGTGGAGGAGACGGAGGCCACCTTTGCCGGAAACGCCATGCTCAAGGCAAAGGCCGTCTGCGCCGCGGCGGGCCTGCCCGCCATCGCCGACGACTCGGGCCTTTGCGTGGACGCCCTGAACGGCGGCCCCGGGGTCTACTCCGCCCGTTACGGCGGGGAGGAGCTGGACGACAGGGGGCGGTATACCCTGCTGCTGAACAGTATGCGGGGGCAGACCACCCGGGCGGCCCACTTCGCCTGCGCCATTGCCTGCGCCTTTCCCAACGGCGACGCGCTGACGGCGGAGGGCACATGCTCCGGGACAATCGCCTTCGCCCCCATGGGGGAGAACGGCTTTGGCTACGACCCGGTGTTCTTCGTGCCGGAGAAGTCCAAGACCTTCGCCCAGCTGACGGCGGAGGAGAAGGCGGAGATCTCCCACCGGGGCAGGGCCCTGGCGGAATTTGCGGAGAAGCTGGGAACTTATTTGAAAAAATAGCGTCTATTTTTTTAAGAGAAAAGGGCGAGGCCGGAAAAAGTTTCGCCAGCCTTTTCAAAGGCTGCGGGGTGCAGGGGCAGAGCCCCTGCGGCTGCGGCGGGGACGAACCCCAAGTAGACGGGCGGTCATCGCTTCCCGGGGCGTGAAGGGCGGCAAAGACGCTGAAAGGCCGCGCCGAGGGGGCAGGCGAAGGTGGTTTTTGCGGCGCGGCCTTTTCATTGGGGATATTTCGCGCCCCACGGGGCGCGGGCAGGGACCTTGCCCCTGCACCCCACGGCCTTTGAAAAGGCCGGCGGAACTTTGATCCTGCGCTTCGCGCATTTTGAGACAGAAAGGCAGAACTATGGAACTGACAAGCAAACAGCGGGCCCAGCTGCGGGGCCTGGCCAACACCATCGACACCATCGTCCAGGTGGGCAAGGACGGCATCGGAGAAAATCTTGTCAAACAGGCCGGCGACGCTCTGGAGGCCCGGGAACTCATCAAAGGCCGGGTTTTGGAGAATAATATCGAATACGACGCCCGGACCGCCGCGGCGGAGCTGGCGAAGGCCACCCGCAGCGAGGTGGTGCAGGTCATCGGCAGCAAATTTGTGCTGTACCGGGAGAGCCACTCCAAGCCCAGGGAGAAGCGCATCCAGCTGGTGAAGAGCAGGGCGAAAAAAGCCTGACCGCCAGGAGGCAGACACAACGTCATTCCCAAGAAAAGGGGGTTCCTCTTTGAAGATCGGTATTTACGGCGGCACCTTCAACCCGCCCCATCTGGGCCACATCACCGCGGCCCGGGCGGTGTTTGAGCTGCTGAGACTGGATAGGCTGCTGGTGGTGCCCGACGGGCAGCCGCCTCACAAGGACCTGCCTCCCGGCAGTCCCACGCCGGAGCAGCGTCTGGCCCTCACCCGCCTGGCGGCGGACGAGACCGGCCTGGGGGACCGGGTGGAGGTGCTGGACATGGAGCTCCGCCGGGAGGGCCGGAGCTATACCGCCGACACGCTGACGCGCCTCCGGACCCTGTATCCGGAGGATGAGCTGTGGCTGCTGATGGGCGCGGATATGTTTTTGACCCTTCACCGCTGGCGCCAGCCGGAGACCATCTTGTCTCTGGCGGGCATCGCCGCCTTCGGCCGCACGGAGGCGGACACGGAGGAGCTCTTCGCCGTCCAGCGGGACTACCTCTACAGGACCTACCCCCAGGCGCGGCTGTTTACCCTGACCGTCCCCGGCGTGGTGGATGTGTCCTCCAC
This sequence comes from uncultured Oscillibacter sp., assembly GCA_910585385.1. Taxonomy (GTDB): domain Bacteria; phylum Bacillota; class Clostridia; order Oscillospirales; family Oscillospiraceae; genus Oscillibacter. Next base: position 16,855 of record CAJUDV010000033.1, read on the forward strand.
AGACCTGCGGGAGAAGCTGGCTCGGGGGGAGGGCGGCGGTCTGCTGGCCCCGGCGGTATACGGGCAGATATTGCGGGAGGGGCTCTACGGCACGGCGGCGGATCTGAGACACCTGCCCCTGAGCCAGCTGCGGCCCGTGGCCCTGAGCTATCTGAAGCGCCGCCGGGTGCCCCACGTGCTGGGCACGGAGCAGGAGGCCATCCGCCTGGCGGAGCGGTACGGAGCGGACGTAGAGAGGGCCCGCAGGGCCGCCCTGCTCCACGACTGCACCAAAAAGCTGGATATGGCCGAACAGCTGGCCCTGTGCCGTCAGTACGGCATTGACCTGGACGATTTGGAGCGGAAGGCCTTGAAGCTCCTCCACGCCAGAACCGGCGCGGCCATTGCCAGGGAGGTGTTCGGCGCGGACGATGAGATTTACGGCGCCATCCGTTGGCACACCACCGGCCACGCCGGCATGAGCCTTTTGGAGAAGATCATCTATCTCGCGGACTATATTGAGCCCAGCCGGGATTTCCCCGGGGTGGGGGAACTGCGGCGCGTGTGTTATGAGGACTTGGACAGGGGCCTGCTGATGGGCCTGGAGATGACCATTGAGGAAATGCGGGGTATGGGAAACCCGGTGCACCACGCCACCCTGGAGGCGCGGGATTTCTTGAAAGGATAGAGACCAGTGGAAAGAGAACAGAGACAAACGGGTGGGAACCGTCTGGACAAGAAGCCTAAGAAGCCGAAAAAGCCCAGCCGGTTCACCAGGCAGCAGAAGATCATGATTGCCGTGGCGGTGGTGCTGGCGCTGGCGCTGGGGGGCGTGCTGGCGTGGCGGAGCGTCTTCGTCCGCCCGGACCTGGACAACCGCCGGGGCGGCGCCATCATCAAAAAGGGCGACGACGGCAAGGATCAGGTGGAGGAGATCGACTACGGCGACGGCGTCCGCCCCCGGGCCGACGGGGAGCGCAAGAGCGAGGACTTCTACACCGTGCTGATCCTGGGCCGGGACACCGGCGGCGGCGGCAACACGGACACCATGCTGCTGGCCAGCTATGACGTGACCAACCAGAGGGCCACCGTCATGTCCATCCCCCGGGACACCATGGTGAACGTCTCCTGGGACGTGAAGAAGATCAACTCTGTCTATAATTTCAACGGCGGCGGAGACAAAGGTATTCAGGCCCTGTACAAAGAGATCTCCCAGCTGGTGGGCTTTGAGCCGGACTACCAGGTGGTGGTGGAGTGGGAGGCCGTGGGCAAGCTGGTGGACGCCATCGGCGGCGTGGACTTCGACAACCCCTACCCCATGGACTATCACGACCCCTATCAGGATCTGGTCATCGAGCAGGCCCCGGGCCTGCGGCACCTGACCGGTGACGACGCCATGCAGGTCATCCGCTGGCGGGGCAATGACAACGACAGCCCCTACGGCTACCACAAAAATAAGGGCGGCATCGGCGACAGCGGCCGCATGGAGCTCCAACAGAACTTTTTGAAGGCGGTCATCAAGCAGATGCTGACCATCCAGAACGTGGGCAACATCAACAAGATTGCCAAGGTCTTTGACGAGTGCGTGGAGACGGACCTCGCTTTCCAGGAGATATTCTGGTTTGCCCAGAAGGCCATTTTGGGTGGCTTGAAGGTGGAGAACGTGGAGTTCCTCACCATGCCTTGGCGGGGAGCGGAGGTATATAGCCGCACCTATACCAAGAGTGAGGGAAAGTACACGGAGCTGGCCTACGTGCTCCCCATCGCCGGGCAGCTGCTGGACATTGTGAACAACAAGCTCAGTCCCTATGTAGAGGTTTTCACCCGCAGCGACCTGGACATCATGTCCGTCAACGCCGACGGCAGCCTCAGTTCCTCCACCGGCTATGTGGAGGACAAGATCGCGGCCCAGCCGCCGAACATCCCCTCCGACGAGCCGGAGAACGACTGGCCCCTGGACTTGAACGGAAACCCCTATGACCCGGAGACCGGCTTCCTCATCGACCCGGAGACCGGAGAGATCATGGAGGGCGTCCTGGCGGTGCCCCCGGTGGTGACGGACCCGAATGACCCCGGCGCGGCCGATCCCAACAATCCCGGGGCTGTCGACCCCAACAGCCCCGGCGTCACAGACCCGGGGACTACGGGCCCCAGCGCCCCCGGTACGGCGAATCCGGGGGTGACGGACCCCGGCAATCCCGGCGCCTCGAATCCCGGAACGGCGGACCCGGGGGTTCTGGACCCCAACAGTCCTGGTGTCACGGACCCCGGGCCGACGGCCCCGCCGGACGCCGCCGTAACCGACCCCGGCGCCTCCGGTGAGCCTGTCCAGCCCACGGAGCCCCAGGACCCCGGCTTCATTATCATCGATCCCGTCCCCGTGGAATAGGATTTTAAATCAAAACAGAAAGAGAGGAACGCGCCCATGACACCCAAGGAACTGGCGATCATCGCGGCAAAAGCCCTGGACGAGAAGAAGGGCAAGGAGATCTCCGCTATCGAGATCACGGACCTCACCACCCTGGCGGACTACTTCGTCATTGCCACCGGCACCTCCAACACCCAGATCAACGCCCTGTGCGGCGCCGTGGAGAAGGCGCTGAAGGAGGAGGCCGGAGAGGCCCCCCTCCACCGGGAGGGCCACCGGGACGGCACCTGGGTGCTGCTGGACTACGGCTGTCTGGCGGTTCACGTCTTCTCCCAGGAGGCCCGGGAGTTCTACGACCTGGAGCGACTGTGGCAGGACGGCAAGCCCCTGGACCTCAGCGGCGTACTCACAAGAGATTGAAGCAAGGCGGGCCGGCAAAAGCCGGCCCGCCTTGCTGTTAAAGTTTTTGCTCAAGCTTTTTTCAAAAAGCTTGCGGGGTGCAGGGGTGGAACCCCTGCGCTGCCGCGCCGCCGGTGGATGGCGCTATTTCCGCGGCCTTCCACGGGGTGCTTGCGTGAGCTGGTTTTCTATTAGGGGCAACGGCGGGACGCTTCGCTGCCGCCGATCCCTTGCGGGAGTGCTGCCAGCCGCGCTTTGCGCGGCGTCCGCGGGGGCTTTGCCCCCACTCCCCCCACAAGCTTTTTGAAAAAAGCTTGACCAAAAACTTTTGACTTGCCTTTTCCATGCCGCCATGCTATGCTTTCAGCATGGAACCGTATGAATTGATCCGCTCCCGCCGGAAAACCCTGGCGCTGGAGATCACAAAGGACTGCCGGGTGGTGGTGCGGGCCCCCCTGCGCATGTCGGAAAAGCGGATTCAGGCCTTTGTGGAGAGCCACGGGGACTGGATCACCCGCCACCTGGAGCGCCGGCGTGAACGGGCCGCCTCCCTGCCCCCGCCCCCCACGGAGGAGGAGATCGAGGCCCTCAAGGCCCGGGCCCGGGCGGAGCTGCCGCCGAAAATCACCTTTTGGAGCGGGAAAATGGGCGTGGTCCCCACCGGATTTCGGGTCACCACGGCGAAGAAGCGGTACGGCAGCTGCAGCGCCAAGAACAGCCTGTGCTTCTCCTGCTTCTTGATGCGCTGTCCCCCGGAGGCCGTGGAGCTGGTGGTGGTCCACGAGCTGTGCCACATCCGGGAGAAGAACCACGGCCCCCGGTTTTACGCGCTGCTTGCCCAGTATCTCCCCGATTACCGGGAGCGGAAAAAACTCTTGCAATGAAGGAGACACGCCCATGGAACCGCTGAATCTGTACCGTCTGCTGGAGAGCAACCCCTATCCTGGCCGGGGCATTGTCCTGGGCCGCAGCGCCGACAACCGCTTTGCCGTGGCGGCCTATTTCATCATGGGCCGCAGCGAGAACTCCCGGAACCGGATTTTTGTCCCCACGGAGGACGGCATCTGCACCCAGGCCCACGATCCCTCCAAAATGACGGACCCCAGTCTAATTATCTACCACCCCGTCCGCCAGGCGGGTCGGGAACTGGTGGTCACCAACGGCGACCAGACCGACACCGTCCGGGATTACCTCCTAGCGGGCAAGACCTTTGCCCAGGCCCTGCACACCCGGGAATTTGAGCCGGATGCCCCCAATTACACCCCCCGTGTCTCCGGCCTGCTGAGCCCTGACGGCAGCTTTCAGCTGTCCATTCTCAAGAGCGCCGACGGCGACCCGGGCTGCTGCTGCCGGTACTTCTATCACTACGACCGGCCCCTGCCCGGAGAGGGACGCTTCATCCACACCTATATGGGGGACGGCGATCCCCTGCCCTCCTTCCAGGGGGAGCCGGAGCGGGTGATTCTGGATGCCCCTGGGGCGGAGGAACTGGCGGACCGGATGTGGGCCGCTCTCAACGGGGAGAACAAGGTCTCCCTCTTCGTGCGGTACGCCGCTCTGGCGGACGGGATCTGTCAGGACGTGATCCGCAACAAACACGTGTGATAAAAAAACGGCGCCCGGCCTTTAAGGCCGGGCGCCGTTCTATGTATCTGGGTTATTCCATGGGCGCGCCGCAGTGGGGGCAGAACTTGCTGTCGCTGACGGCGCCGCAGATGGGGCATGCCTTCTCGCCCGCGGGGGCTCCGGCGGCGGGCTCCTCCCGGACGGGCTTGCTGGCCTCCAGCTCCGCGATCTTCGCCTTGGAGGCGTTCACGGCCTCCACCAGGTCCCGGACCGCGTCGGGGATCTCGCCCTCGTACTCGCTGACAAACCACTCGCCGATGGTGCGGTAGTTCTTGTCCATCTCCCGCTGCTCCCCGGCAATGGCCACGTTGACCTTGGCCAGTTCCGCGGCGTCCTTCGCCTTGTCCGCCGCCACGGCGGCCATGTCCTTCGCCTTTCTGGTCAGCTCGTCAAAAGAAATTGCCATATTTTAAAAACCCCTTTCAGTAATAATCGGCCTCGCGCTTCCTTGTGATACGCTCAGTATACTCCTTTCCTTCGTCAAAAGCAACAGAATTTGAGTTTATTTACAGTTCGTTTTCATCCTGTTCACAAGGTTCTTTCCGGAAAACGGAAAATCCGGACTGGCGCTTTTCCCGCGAATATGGTATGATCTAAAGGAGAATTTGATGTACAGGAGGTGCTGTCTAAATGACGCGGAATGAGTTTACCTTCCCCTCCGCCGACGGAAAGACCGGTATTCACGCGGTGGAGTGGCTGCCGGAGGGCCATCCCAGGGCGGTGCTGCAGGTCTCCCACGGCGTGGCGGAGTACGTTCTGCGGTACGAGCCCCTGGCGGAGTACTTCACGGCCCGGGGCTTTGCCGTGGCGGGTCACGACCACCTGGGGCACGGCGGCTCCGTGGCCCCCGGCGGGGCGAGGCTGTACTTCGGCCCCAAGGGCAGTTGGAACTGGGTGGTGGACGATCTCTACACCCGCTATAACCTGCTGAAAAAACAGTTTCCGGATATTCCCCTCTTCCTGCTGGGCCACTCCATGGGCTCCTTCCTGGCCCGGACGTACCTGATCCGCTATCCGGGTACCGTGGACGGGGCGGTCATTATGGGTACCGGGCAGATGTCCCCCGCCCTGGTGGCCGCCGGCAGGGCCGTGGCCGCCCTGGAGCGCCGGCGGGTGGGGGAGGACCAGGCCTCCCCCGCGGTGGACAGGCTGGCCTTCGGGGCCTACAACAAGCAGTTTGCCCCCAACCGCACCGGCTTTGACTGGCTGTCTCTGAATCCGGAGAACGTGGACCGCTACATCGCGGACCCCCTCTGCGGCGGCAGCGCCTCCATCGGCCTCTTCCGGGAGATGCTGGGGGGCCTGCGCTTCATCGCAAAGCCCGGGAATCTGAAAAAGATGAACGCCAACACCCCCGTCCTCTTCCTCTCCGGGGCCATGGACCCTGTGGGGGAGTGCGGAAAGGGCGTCCAGCGGGCATACCGGAGCTTTTTGAAGGCCGGAGCCCGGGATGTGTCTATCCAGCTCTACCCGGAGCTGCGCCACGAGATCTTAAACGAGGCCTGCCGGGAGGATGTCTGCCATGACCTGTACCTGTGGCTGACGGAGAAAGCGGGTCTGCCCCGGGAGGAACCCGTACAGGTCTAAATGCTCCAGCCGGTGACCCGGAGTTCCTCCACGTCGTGGGTTACCCACAAAAACCGGGCGGAGCACACCGCGTCCACGGAGAACAGCAGCAAAAAGGCGAAGGTCCCCCAGGCCGGAATGGCCGCCGCCAGAGCGGCTGCCAGGGGGTGGACGTACCAGACGGTCAGGGCCGCCAGCACGCCCCAGGCCAGGGTGAAGGGCAGGCAGACCCGGCCTCCCACGCTGCCGGGCAGATGGGAGTAGTCCCAGAACTCCACGCCCAGAAAGGTCTCATAGACCCAGTGGACGGCGTACTCCACCGCTGTGGCCGCGGCCGCGCCGGCGGGAATGAGCCAGAGACTCTGCCGCCAGGACTCCGGCAGGGCCAGCACCGCCAGCATCCCCAGCCCGTACACCGGGCACAGGGGCAGCAGCAAGAAGCACTTGCGCTCCCGGCGCTCCGCCCGGGTCAGCGCCGCGAAGGCCCGCTCCAGCAGGTACCCTCCAAAGCTGTACATCCAAAAAAACCAGAGTAAATCTGTCATATCCTCAACCTCCAGCATCCATTGTGTCCCTGGGGCTGCTGGAATATCCCGGTTTTCCGCTGGCAGATTTTTCACAGTATACGAAAGAAAAGAGGTCATTGATATGCCGGATACATGGGAATCCCTGAGACAGGAGTGTCTCCAGTGCCGGGGCTGCGCCCTGGCGGAGACCCGCACCAATGTGGTCTTTGGCGTCGGCGCCACGGACGCCGAGATTTTGTTCGTGGGCGAGGGCCCCGGACAGCATGAGGACGAGCAGGGCGTCCCCTTTGTGGGCCGTGGCGGTCAGCTGCTGGACGACATGATGGAGATGATCGGCCTGGACCGCACCAAGGTCTACATCGCCAACGTGGTCAAGTGCCGCCCGCCTCAGAACCGGGACCCCCTGAACGTGGAGGAGGACGCCTGCATGGGCTACCTCCGCCGGCAGATGGCCCTGCTGCGGCCCAAGATCCTGGTGTGCCTGGGGAGGATCGCCGCCAAAGCCATGATCAAGGAGGACTTTAAGATCACCCGGGAGCACGGCCAGTGGTTTGCGCGGGACGGCGTCCAGATGACCGCTATCTACCACCCCGCCGCCCTGCTGCGGGACCCCCGAAAGCGGCCGGAGACCTTTGAGGACCTGAAGGCCATTCAGGCCAAGGCCCGGGAGCTCTGCACCCATACGGACATCTGAAAACAAGGGGAGGGAGACCCTCCCCTTCTCAAAAAAGCGGCGCAGCCGCTTTTTTGAGAAGGGAATCGCTTCGCTCTGCGCCTCGGCTGCGCGCCTGTGGCGCACAATTCGACGCTTGCTCCGCGCAAAGTGTTTTTCCCACGTACACGCCGCGGGAAAAACGATTTCATTTTGTTTCGCGCCTGCGGGCGCGAAACTCCTGCGGAGGGCTTTTTTGACAGTCTGAACAAGGGGAGGGAGGCCCCTCCCCATTGTCTTTGCAAAATTGTAAACCATTTATAAAATTATGGTTGACAATAGAGGGGGAATGCGGTATCCTGTTGCCAAGACAAAAAGGAGGTATTTCCCTATGGCTTCCAAAGACGCCGCCCCGGTCCGGTTCCGGACGCTGGATCTGGTTTACATTGCCGTGTTTGCCGTGCTGATGGCCGTGTGCGCCTGGATCTCCACCCCCAAGACCCCCATCTCCGTGCCCTTTACCCTCCAGACCTTCGCCGTGTTCGCCGCCCTCGTCATCCTGGGGGGACGGCGGGGCTTCTGGGCCGTGGTGGTGTATTTGCTGATGGGCCTGGTGGGCCTGCCGGTGTTCAGCGGCTTCCAGGGAGGGCCCGGAGTACTGCTGGGCACCACCGGCGGCTACATCATCGGCTTTATCGGCTCTGCCCTGGTATACTGGCTGGTGACCGCGAAGCTGGGGAATCGGACGCCCGTGGTGGCCTGCGGCTGCCTGCTGGGGCTGCTGGTCTGCTACGCCTTCGGCACCGCGTGGTTCCTGGCGCTGTACACCAGCACCAAGGGGCCCATCTCGCTGGCGGCGGCCCTGGCCGCCTGCGTGGTTCCCTTCATCGTGCCGGACCTCTTGAAGATCGCCCTGGCGGTGCTGCTGGCCCGCCGGGTGGGGAAGTACCTGAAATAGAAAACAGGGGGTCCGGTTTTACCGGGCCCCCTGTTTATTCACTTTTTCGACTGCTTTCGCATGTGCGCCTCCACCTTTTTCAGCCCCTTTACGCACAAATACGCAGCGGCCGCCAAAAGGCCCAGCCCTCCGGCAAAGTGGTCGCCTCTCCTGTTCCGGTCCGCCATGGCGCGCCTCCTATTTCAGATATTGATAGGCCAGCAGCAGCCGGGCGGTGCTGTTGGTCATGTTGACAAACTCGTAGGGCCGGTCCGCGGCGAAGCGCAGGGCGTCCCGCTCCATCAGCTGAAACTCCTGGTTCTCCGCCGTCAGGCTCACGGTGCCGGACATGACGGTGGCGTGGCACACACAGCCGGGCACCGCCAGCTCCGGGCGGTAGTGGGCGCTGATGTACAGGTCCAGAAAAAAGCTCTCCTGCCGGGTGACGCCGTCGTAGGGCATGGAGGGCCGCAGCAGAACCTTGCCGCCGTCCAGCCGCTTGGGGATATTGTCCGGTTCCCGGCTCAGAAGCAGGGAGATAAAATCGTCGTTTTCCAGCAGGATCTCGGCAGGGACCTTCAAAGCCTCCGCCAGCTTGCCAAGAATGGCCACGGAGGGGTTGGCCTCTCCCCGCTCGATCTGGCTGAGCATGCTGCGGGACACCCCGGACAGCGCCGCCGTCCGCTCCAGGCTCAGTTTTTTGCTCTTTCGGATGCGCTTGATATTCTCCGCCACAGCGCGGTTCAGCTCCATGGAAATGCCGTCCTCTCTGTGAGATTTCCAATATAATGGGTGATTGTCCCCTTATACTAAATGTTCTGTCGGAATTTGTCAAGGGAAAAAGTGGCGGTTTCAGGGCCGCCGGGAGGGGAGGCGCGGAGGCCGCCGCCCCGGACGGCCTGCTCCTCCAATTTCAAAGCGCGGCCGGGGCGGCGCTGTCCTTTAGGGCCGATTTCCCGGGAGATTTCCCGCCGCCTCTTGACAAAACGGGAAACTCCCCGTAAAATAGCGCTGGTAAATGATCCAGAAAGACTTGGATGGGAAGAAAGACGGGACCTCCCGCCTCCAGAGAGCCGGCGGACGCTGCGAGCCGGTGGGGGAGACCCGTGGATGACTGCTCCCGGAGTCTTCCGCCTGAACGCGCAGTAGGGTGGGACGGACAGCCCCCGTTACCGGGCCTCAAGGGCCGCCTCCCGGCGGCTGAACAGGGTGGTACCGCGTGCATCCACGCCCCTGGCCGGCTGGCTGGGGGCGTTTTTATTTCCGCCCTGAGAATGCGGAAGGGAATTTCGGGAGGCGAAGATGGCGGAACATGTTCAGCGGCAGCGCATTGTACGGTATATGCAGGACGTCTACGGAACAGAGGCGGAGCACCTCTGGGCCAGATACCCCGGCTATGCGGTGTTTCGGCATCCCGCCAGCCGGAAGTGGTACGCCGCAGTTATGGATCTGCCCATGGACAAGCTGGGCCTGACAGGCACGGAGCGGATCGATGTTCTGAATGTGAAGTGCAGCCCCATGATCATCGGGTCGCTGCTGGCCGGTGAGGGATTTCTGCCTGCCTATCACATGAACAAGGGCGCCTGGATCTCTATCCTGCTGGACGGTACCGTTCCCGATGGGCAGATTGAGCCGCTGCTGGACTGGAGCTATGAAAGCGCGGCGACAAAGTCCCGGCGAAGGTCCCTCCCTGATGCGAAGAGCACATGATAATTCAATTATAGAAGGAGAGCGCACATGAAGTACGATTTTACCGCCATTGAAAAGAAATGGCAGCAGAAGTGGCTGGAGGAGAAGCCCTTTGCCGCCGTCACCGGGGACACCGCCCGGGAGAAGTTCTTCGGCCTGATTGAGTTCCCCTACCCCTCCGGCCAAGGGCTCCACGTGGGCCACGCCCGGCCCTTTACCGCCATGGACATCATCTGCCGCAAGAAGCGGATGCAGGGCTGCAACGTCCTCTTCCCCATGGGCTACGACGCCTTCGGCCTGCCCACGGAGAACTACGCCGTGCAGCACAAGATCCACCCCGCCAAGGTTACCCACGACAACGTGGAGAACTTCCGCAAGCAGCTCCGCATGCTGGGCTACTCCTTCGACTGGGACCGGGAGGTGAACACCACGGACCCGGACTACTACAAGTGGACCCAGTGGATTTTCCTCCAGATGTTCAAAAAGGGACTTGCCTACAAGGCCTCCATGCCTGTGAACTGGTGCACCAGCTGCAAGATCGTCCTGGCCAACGAAGAGGTTGTGGAGGGCGTGTGCGAGCGCTGCGGCGGCGAGGTCATCCGCAAGGAGAAATCCCAGTGGATGCTGGCCATCACCAAATATGCCGACCGCCTCATTGACGACCTGGAGGACGTGGACTTCATCAACCGGGTCAAAATTCAGCAGCGCAACTGGATCGGCCGCTCCGAGGGCACGGAGGTGGACTTCACCGCCACCAACGGCGACAAGCTGACGGTCTACACCACCCGGTGCGACACCCTCTTCGGCGTGACCTATATGGTCATCTCCCCGGAGCACCCCTTCCTGGAACAGTGGAAGGGCCAGATCAAAAACTGGGATGAAGTCGCCGCCTACCAGGCCGAGGCCGCCCGGAAGTCCGACTTCGAGCGGGGCGAGCTGAACAAGGAGAAAACCGGCGTCCGGCTGGACGGCATCGAGGCCGTGAACCCCGCCAACGGCAAGCGCGTCCCCCTGTTTGTCTCCGACTACGTCCTCATGGGCTACGGCACGGGCATCGTCATGGGCGTGCCGGGCCACGACCAGCGGGACTGGGACTTCGCCACGGCCTTCGGCCTGCCCATTGTGGAGGTGGTCCGGGGCGGCGACATCACGAAGGAGGCCTTTGTCCTCAAGGACGACACGGGCATCATGGTAAACTCCGGCTTCCTGGACGGCATGACCGTGAAAGAGGCCATCCCCGCCATGAAGGAGCACGTGACGAAAGCGGGCTACGGACGGCCCAAGACCAACTTCAAGCTCCGGGACTGGGTGTTCAGCCGCCAGCGATACTGGGGCGAGCCCATCCCCCTGGTGAACTGCCCCACGTGCGGCTGGGTGCCCCTGCCGGAGGACCAGCTGCCCCTGCTGCTCCCCGAAGTGGAGAGCTACGAGGTCACCGACACCGGCGAGAGCCCCCTGGCCAAAATGACCGACTGGGTGAACACCACCTGCCCCCAGTGCGGCGGCCCCGCCCAGCGGGAGACGGACACCATGCCCCAGTGGGCGGGCTCCAGCTGGTATTTCCTCCGCTATATGGACCCCCACAACGACAAGGCCCTGGCCTCTAAGGAGGCCCTGGACTACTGGTCTCCCGTGGACTGGTACAACGGCGGCATGGAGCACACCACGCTGCACCTGCTGTACTCCCGGTTCTGGCACAAGTTCCTCTATGACATCGGCGTGGTGCCCACCAAGGAGCCCTACGCCAAGCGCACCAGCCACGGCATGATCCTGGGCGAGGGCGGCGAGAAGATGTCCAAGTC
>CAJUDV010000034.1 GCA_910585385.1 uncultured Oscillibacter sp.
ACCATCGCCATCCAGTCCTCCTCCGCCATGACGGTGATGCTGGTGGGCCTGGTGAACTCCGGCGTCATGGAGATCGGCCAGACCATTGGCGTGATCATGGGCTCCAACATCGGCACCACGCTGACGGCGTGGATTCTCTCCCTGACGGGCATTGAGAGCGAGAGCGTCCTGGTCAGCATGCTCAAGCCGGAGAACTTCTCCCCCCTGCTGGCCCTGGCGGGCGTGGTTCTCATCATGGGCTCCAAAAAACAGCGGCGGCGCGACATCGGCCGCATCCTGGTGGGGTTCTCCATTCTGATGTACGGCATGGAGCTGATGAAAAACTCCGTCAGCCCTCTGGCGGATATGCCGGAGTTCTCCCAGATCCTGACGGCTTTCCGAAATCCCCTGCTGGGCGTGCTGGTGGGGGCGGTGTTCACCGGCGTCATCCAGTCCTCCTCCGCGTCGGTGGGCATTTTGCAGGCTTTGGCCATCACCGGCTCCATCACTTATGGCATTGCCATTCCCATCATCATGGGTCAGAACATCGGCACCTGCGTCACCGCCCTCATCAGTTCCATCGGTGTGAACCGCAACGCCAAGCGGGTGTCCGTGATCCACATCTCCTTCAACATCATCGGCACCGCGGCGGGGCTGATTCTGTTCTTCGGCGGGGATATGCTCCTCCACTACGCGTTTATGGACCTGCCCGTGGGGGCCGTGGGCATCGCCTTCTGCCACACGGTGTTCAACGTCTTTACCACGGTATTGCTGCTGCCCTTCTCCCGCCAGCTGGAACGGCTGGCGCGGAGACTGGTCAGCGAGGAGACCAAGGCGGAGGAGTTCGCCTTCCTGGACCCCCTGCTGCTGCGGACGCCGGGCGTTGCCATCAGCGAGTGCGCCGCCATGACCAACCGCATGGGCGCCCTGGCCCGGGAGAACCTGCTGCTGTCCATCCGGCAGCTGTCGGACTTCTCCGATACCCGGGAGAATCAGATTGTTGAAAACGAGGACAAGCTGGACATCTACGAGGACCGGCTGGGGAGCTATCTGGTGCAGGTCTCCCAGCACGGCGTGTCCATGGACGACATCCGCACCGTCTCCCGCCTGCTCCACGCCATCGGCGACTTTGAGCGCATCGGCGACCACGCCCTGAATCTCCAGGACTCCGCCCGGGAGCTCCATGAGCGGGGCCTCACCTTCTCCGGGCCCGCCGAGGCGGAGCTGCAAGTTCTGATCTCCGCCCTGGAGGATATTCTGGAGGCGTCGCTGAACTGCTTCACCGCCGCCGACGCCGGCGCCGCCCAGGCCATTGAGCCCCTGGAGGAGACCATTGACCAGCTGGTTGAGGAGATCCGCCGGCGGCATATCGCCCGTCTCCAGACCGGGTCCTGCACAATTCAGCTGGGCTTTATCCTCAATGACCTGCTGGGCAATTTTGAGCGGGTCAGCGATCACTGCTCCAACATCGCCGTCAGCGTCATCGAGGAAATGAACGGCGGCGTCAGCCGCCACGCCTACCTCCACGAGCTCACCTCTGAGGACGGTTTTTCCTCCACCCTGCGCTCCGACCTGGGCAAGTACCGCCTGCCTGAGGAGACCGCTTAGCGGACAAGCCCTGCCCGCATCCCCGGAGACGGTTCTGTCTCCGGGGACGTTTTTTCGCGGTGCGCATAAATCCGCCTCCCGGTGGAATCCTGTGTTTATTATCGAATAGGAGGAACTTCCATGTCTGTGGACTTCAAAAGCAGCGAGACGCTGAAAAACCTGATGCGGGCCTTTGCCGGGGAGAGCCAGGCCCGAAACCGCTACACCTTCGCCGCCGGGCTCTGCCGGCAGCAGAAGATGCAGGTGCTGGAGGATGTCTTCACCTTCACCGCCAACCAGGAGAAGGAACACGCCGAGATCTTCTACAACCACATGAAGGAGCTGGCGGGCGAGACCGTCCACATCGACGGCGGCTACCCGGTGGACATCACCAACGACATTCTCCAGCTGCTGCGCCGGGCCCAGCACAACGAGTTTGAAGAGCACGACCCGGTGTACAAGGACTTCGCGGACACCGCCCAAAAGGAGGGCTTTCCCAAGGTGGCGGCCTCCTTCCGCCAGATCGCCGAGATCGAAAAGACCCACGGAAACCGCTTCGCGTATCTTGCGGACCTGCTGGAGCAGGGGCGGCTGTTCTCCGGCCAGGGCAAGACCGCCTGGATGTGCCTGAACTGCGGCTATATCTACGAGGGCGCCGAGGCCCCCAAGCTCTGCCCCGTGTGCGAGCACGACCAGGGCTACTATATCCGGCTGGACATGGCCCCTTACGGCGGCGCCCAGGTCCTGGGGAAGTGAGGCCCGCATGACCACCATCAGTCCAAAAGTCCGCTCCCAGTTTGACTCCCTGTCCCCCGCCCTGCAAAACGCCATCCTGGCCAAAAACGTCAGCATCAACACCCTCTATGACCTTATCGGCGTACTGGATGAGATCATCCGGGAGGCGGAAGCGCAGTAATTCTCCCTCCGGAGCACCAAGATACAGCCGGCCCTGACATTCACATGTCAGGGCCGGCGTCTCGCAGGGGACAGCCCAAGCATGGCCGCAGGCCATAGGGAAACGCCGCTGTGCGGAAAGGCAGGCATTCTGCGGGCTCCCTGTCCGCAGCGAAACCGCCCCAGTAGGAAAACCGCAATTCCGCGGAGGAACCCCTTTGAGCGTTCCTCCGCGGAATTGTCTATGATACCTTATTTTTACCTCTCCGGCCTCCGCCTCGGCAAGGGCGCTCAATACCCGATGATAAGCCCCTTCTCCATGGCGTAAAAACTGGTGAGGCCCCGGCAGGAGATGATGTCCACGCTTTTCACCGGCAGAGCCTCCTGAATGACCTGCTTCAGCTTCAGCGCGCCGGGGAGGTTCTCGCAGTGGGAGATCACCACCCGGGCTCCGGTACAGTCCTTGCTGGCCCCCATGAGGGCGGCGATGGCCTTGCAGGTCTTGGCCTCTCCCCGGGCCTTGTCGGCCACGTGAATGGTGCCCTGGGGCGTGGCGTCGGCGATGACGTGGATGCCCAGGGAGTGGAGCAGATTGCCAACCAGCGGCCGCATACGGCCGTTTTTGATGAGATTGTCGAAATTCTCCAGGGTGAAGCAGGTCCGCAGAGCCGCCTGGTACAGCCGCAGCTGGTCGCAGATGTCCTCAAAGGCGTCCTCCGCCGCGTCCTTCATCAGGGCGATGGCCCGGTGGATCAGCAGCGCCATGGCCCCGGCGGTGGCCTTGGAGTCGATGACGCAGATCTTCTTCTCCGGATGCTCCTCCAGCACCATGTCCCGGCCCATTACGGCGGCGTTGTAGGTGCCGGAGAGGTTGGCGGAGATGGTGAAGCACACCGTGCAGTCCCCGGCCTCAAAGGCCCTGGCAAAGGCCGCCGGAGAGGGACATGCCGTGGAGGCCGCCGCCTTCTCCGCCGCCATGGCCGCCAGCAGGTCGGGGATCACCAGATCATCGTTGTCGATGAACTCCCGCTCCCCCACCTGAATGCGCAGGGGGACGGTCTCAAACCGAACGGGGCTGTCCTGGAAGGACGCCATTCGCAGATCACAGCTGCTGTCACTCACAACGTTCCAAATCATAACGCACTCCTTATAATATGGTTTTTCATACCACATTTTCTATTATCATACCGCACAGGCGCCTGTTTGTCAATGGTAAATTGAAGTCTTGTTTCAAGCCGGCACTCCGCCGGTTTCAAAAGAGACTCCAGCGGCGGAAAAGAAGGCCTTGACGGCGGAGCCGGTTGGTGTTATAGTCATAATGGTTTTTCTAAAAACAGTTTTTTAAAAAACGATCGGAGGCGTCCCATGCCCACTGTCACCACCCGGCTGCTGCTCTTTTCCAGACAGTTTGAACGGTTTTATGAGCATCAATTCACGCCCCTGCTGGAGCGGACCGGCCTCACCATGCGGGAGATCCACGTGCTGCTGTTTCTGGCCAACAACCCGGACTATGACACCGCCCGGGACGTGGCGGAGTACCGGGGGCTGGTGAAATCCCAAGTCTCCCAGGCGGTAGACCTGCTGGCGACCCAGGGGCTCCTCCGCAGAACCCCCGACGGGACAGACCGCCGAATGGTCCACCTGTCCATTACGGAGGCTGGCGCGCCATTGGCCCGGGAGGCCCAAGTGATCCAGGCGGACTGCGGGCGGAGGCTCCTGGCGAATTTCTCACCGGAGGACGAGGTCCAGTTCCGCCGCCTGCTGGAGACAGTTCTGGAAAACGGCACGCATCTTATGGAGGAGGAAGCACGGCCATGAATCAAAAACAAGTGGACCTGGGCAGCGGTGAGGTGGGGAAACTCCTGTTCTCCCTGGCCCTGCCCACCATCACATCCCAGATTGTCAACATGCTCTACAACCTGGTGGACCGGGTGTACATCGGCCATATGCAGCCCGCGGACACCGTGGGCAAGCTGGCTCTCACCGGCGTGGGAGTGTGTCTGCCGGTAATCATGATCATCTCCGCCTTCGCGGCATTGATGGCCATGGGCGGCGCGCCCCGGGCCTCTATTCAGGAGGGCAGGGGCAATACGGCGGAGTCCGAGCGGATCATGGGCGGCTGCCTGACGCTGCTGGCAGTCACCTCCCTGGCGCTGACGGTTATCTTCCAGCTGTTCGCGGAACCTCTGCTGCTGACCTTCGGCGCCAGCGCCAACACCATCGGCTACGCCCTGGACTATATGCGCATCTACTCCCTTGGCACACTGTTTGTCCAGCTGACTCTGGGGATGAACGCCTATATCACCGCCCAGGGATTCACCACCGTCAGCATGAAGACCGTGCTCATCGGGGCCGTCCTGAACACCATCCTGGACCCCATCTTCATCTTTGTCCTGGGACTGGGGGTCCGGGGCGCGGCTCTGGCCACCATCCTCTCCCAGGCGGTGTCCGCCGTGTGGGTGCTGCGTTTTCTCACCGGCAGACAGACCAAATGGCGCATCCGGAGAGAGTATCTGCGTCCCCGGGCCGCCGTGGCGCTGCCCTGCCTGGCCTTGGGCCTCTCCCCCTTTATCATGCAGTCCACGGAGAGCCTTATCGCCGTATGCTTCAACTCCTCTCTTCTGAAGTACGGCGACGACATCGCCGTGGGGGCCATGACCGTGCTGACCAGCATCATGCAGTTCGCCATGATGCCCCTCCAGGGCCTGACCCAGGGGGCCCAGCCCATCATCAGCTACAACTACGGCGCCCGGAAGGCCCAGCGGGTGCGGGACGCGTTCCGGGTGCTGCTGCGGTCCTGCCTCATCTACTCCATGACCATGTGGGCCCTGGTACAGCTGTTCCCCCGGGCCTTCGCCCTGATTTTCAACAACAGTCCCGAGCTGGTGGCGTATACCGCCTGGGCACTGAGGATCTACATGGCGGCCTCCGGCATCTTCGGCGTGCAAATCGCCTGCCAGCAGACCTTTGTGGCCCTGGGAAACGCGAAGACGTCGCTGTTTCTGGCGGTGCTGCGGAAGATCATTCTGCTGATCCCGCTGATCTATATTCTGCCCCATTTCTTCGCTGACAAGGTCTTTGCCGTGTTTCTGGCGGAACCGGTGGCCGACGCCCTGGCGGTGACCACCACGGCCGTCATGTTCTCCCTGCAGTTCCGGCCCGCTATGAAGCGGCTGGAGGCGGAGACGTAGGCGCCCCCGGAGGCCGGCCGCGGGCCGCCGGTTCTGAACCTGCCGGATTTTGCAGTCCTTTTGAAATCACAGTACAATCCCATAGACAAACAAGCCGGGCGGTCTCTTGTGAGGCCGTCCGGTTTCCATAAATATTTTTCAGAAAATTCCCCTGAGGTCCATTTTCCCCAGGACAAAAATGTGATACTATAGAGAAAAACAGGAGAGGATGAGGCACATGCGGGAGTGTCTGCGGAAAATTGTCCACGCCCTGAAGGGCGGCACGCCGGCGGAGCTGGTAGTCGTGACAGAGGCCAGCGGCTCCACCCCCCGGGGGGCCGGGGCGCTGATGGCGGTGTTTCCCGGAGGACGGTTCCTGGGGACCATCGGCGGCGGCAATGTGGAATACGAGGCCCAGCGGCTGGCCGCGGAGCTGCTGGAGAGGGGCGGCTCCGCCCTGCGGCGCTTCCGCTTTGTCCAGGGGGACGCCGCCAGTTTGGGCATGGTCTGCGGCGGCGATGTGGCGGTGCGGTTTCAATACCTCCCCGCCGGGGACAGGCGCGTCGTTGCCGTCCTGCGCGACCTGATGGAGGCCTCCGCCGGAAATCTGGACACCTGGCTGGTGCTGAATCTCCAGGAGGACCATGCCGTCATGGGTGCGGCGGACCGAAACGGCTCCCGGCATCTGGACAGCCCGCCGGCGGGCTTGTCCGCCCTGCTGCAAAACCGGACCGTCCTCTCGGAGGGCTGGCTGGCCGTCCCCGTGGTGCGGGCGGGACGGGTCTATATCTTCGGCGGCGGACACGTCTCCCGGGCCCTGGTTCCCGCCGCCGCCGCCGCGGGCTTCCGCCCGGTGGTCTATGACGACCGGCCCGAGTTCGCCGACCCCGCCCTCTTCCCTCAGGCGGAGTCCGTCCTCAGCGGGGACTTCACCAAAATCGGGGAGAAGATCACCCTGACGGCGGACGACTACGTGGTCATCATGACCCGGGGCCACCAGGCGGACTACGAGGTGTTGGAGCAAACCCTCCGCAGCGGTGTGAAATACCTGGGCTGCATCGGCTCCAGGAGAAAGCTGACCCTGTGCCGGGAGCGTCTGCTGGCGGCGGGCTTCACGGCGGAGGAATACGCCGCCGTCCACGCCCCCATCGGGCTCCCCATCGGCGCGGAGACGCCGGAGGAGATCGCGGTGTCCGTGACGGCCCAGCTCATCGCCGTCCGGGCGGGGCTGTCCGGCACCTGACATCTTGCCAAGCTCCACAAAGCCGTGGTATAATTGACAAGCAGAATCATTCAAATTTCACATAGAGAGACGGAGGGCTGTCCATGAAGCGCATCAGCAAGGAAAACTACTACCTGGACATCGCGGAGACCGTGCTGGAACGGGCCACCTGCCTGCGCCGGGTCTACGGAGCCATCATCGTGAAAAACGACGAGATCATCGCCACCGGCTACAACGGCGCCCCCCGGGGCCGGGCCAACTGCGTGGATCTGGGCTACTGCTCCCGGGAGGCCATGCGGGTTCCCCGGGGCGAACGGTACGAGCTGTGCCGCAGCGTCCACGCCGAGGCCAACGCCATCATCTCCGCCGCGCGGCGGGACACCGTGGGCGGCACGCTGTACCTGGTAGGCCGGGACGCCCGAACCGGCGCGCTCCTCCCCGACGCCACCTCCTGCTCTATGTGCCGGCGGCTTGTGATCAACGCAGGGCTGGAGAAGGTGGTCATCCGCCGCACAGAGACCGAATTTGAGGCCGTGGACGTGGAGGAGTGGATCGCCCAGGACGACCTGCTGGTCCCTCCGGAGGAGGTCCCGGACCTGCCCTGACGGCAGAGGCGGCGCCATCAGGCCACCGCCTGCCGAAAATTCGCCGGGAGAACGCGGCGCGCGTGAAGCTCCCAAACGGCTGCACGCGCCACCGCAATCTAAATGACACAGCAGCCGGCCCAGCCGAAAAATCTCCTGGGCCGTCTGGGAAAGGAAGCCTTGGCCTTGAAGACAGGACTTGTCACCTTTTATCATATCCACCACTATGGGGCTCTGCTCCAGGCGGCGGCCACACAGCGGGCCGTGGAGTCCCTGGGCGGCACATGTCAGATCATCGACTACTACGTCAACCAGAACAACGACCTCTTCCGCGCTCCCACCGGCCTGGGCTCCGCCGCGGCGGACGCCCACACGGCCCTCCACTACAAGTCCCTTAAAACCCGGTACGAGCGGTTTGAGGACTTCTCCCGCCGGCAGCTCCGCATCTCTCCCCACCGGTTTGAGAGCTTTGAGGAACTGCGCGCGGCGGAACTGCCCTACGACCTGATTCTCTCCGGCAGCGACCAGATCTGGAATCCCGCCATCTTTCCCGACGGGCGGTTTGATCCTGTGTTCTTCGGCGCGTTCTCAGACCGGCGGAAGATCGCCTACGCCCCCTCCTTCGGCGTCCCCCGGATTCCGGAGGCCATGGAGGGCGAACTGCGGGGCTATCTGGAGCAATTCTCCCACATCTCCGTTCGGGAGGGGCAGGGGGCGGCCATCGTCCGGGAAATTTCCGGGCGGGACGCGCCGGTGGTTCTGGATCCCACGCTGCTGCCCTCCCGGCAGGACTGGGCCGCCATGGCGGCGGAACACCCTGACGCCGGAGCAGGGTATATCCTCTGCTACTGCATCAGCGCCCCCGGCCCCCTGGAGCCCTACATCCGCCGCCTGGCGGAGGAAACGGAGCTGCCGGTGATACAGCTGTGCGGCGCGCGGCGGAAGGTCCATCCCAAGGCCAGATGCGTGCTGGACGCCGGCCCGGCGGAGTTCCTGGGCCTCTTTCGGGACGCCAGCTTTGTCTGCACCAATTCCTTCCACGGCACGGTGTTCTCCATCCAGTTCCAAAAGCCCTTTTTCACCGCCGTCTCCCCCCGGGAGCTGGCCGCGCCGGAGACCTCCCGGACTTTCAGCCTCTTGAGCCGCCTGGGGCTGACGGATCGGATTGTGGGCAAGGGCGACGCCGCGGACCTCGCCGGTCCCATCGACTGGGCGGCGGCGGCGGTCCGCCTCCAGGCGGCCCGGCAGGCCTCCCTCCGCTATCTGGAGGCCGCTTTGCAAAACGAGCCCTATCAGGGGACCCCCGCCCCGGCGGAGGAGGGGGCGCCGCCCCGTCTGGCGGACCACACTCACTGCACCGGCTGTACCGCCTGCGCCGCCGTCTGCCCCAGGGACGCCATTTGCATGCCCCGGGACCGGGAGGGGTTCGCCCACCCGGCGGTGGACCTGAGCAAGTGCGTCCGCTGCGGCCGCTGCACCGCCGCCTGTCCCGTTCTCCACCCCCGGGAGCCAAAGCCCCTGCCGGCGGCCTTCGCCGTCTGGAACCGGGACGACGCCATCCGCCGGGACTCCACCTCCGGCGGCGCCTTCACCGCCCTGGCAGACTTCGTGCTGGAAGGCGGCGGCGTGGTGTTTGGGGCGGCTTTTGACGGCCGCCAGCACCTGCGCCACACGGCGTGCTTCCGCAAGGAGGAGCTGTGGCGGCTGCGGGGGGCCAAATACGTTCAAAGCGACCTGGAGGGCACCTTCCGCACTATAAAGGAGTGCCTGGAGAGCCGGCAGGTGCTGTTCTCCGGCACCCCCTGTCAGGTAGACGGCCTTTACCGCTATCTGGGGGGCAGGCCGGAAAATCTGACCACCTGCGACCTGGTGTGCCACGGGGTGCCCTCCCCCGGCGTGTGGGAGGATACCGCCCGGAAAATCGAGAGCCGAAAGGGCAAGGGCCTCCAGGCGGTGCGCTTTCGCAACAAGGTGGCCGGCTGGAAGGACAGCCACTTCACCGCCGTCTACGACGACGGCTCCGTGGACTCCGCCCCCCTGTACCAGACAGAGTACGGCCACGCCTTCGGGCGGTCGCTGTTCCTCCGGCCCAGCTGCTACCGCTGTCCCTACGCCTCCATGACCCGCCCCGGGGACTTCACCCTGGGGGACTTCTGGGGCCTGGGGCCCGATGAGCTGCCGGAACAGCAGCGGTGGGGCGTCAGCCTTCTCCTGGTGAACACCGCCCACGGCAGCCACCTCTTCGACCAGCTGCCCCTGAGCCGCCAGGCCTTTTCGCCGGAGCGGGCCATTGCCGGAAATCCCCGGCTGGCCTCTCCCACCGCCTGTCCCCCAGAGCGGCCGGCCTTTTTCGCCGCCTATGCCCTGGAGCCCTTTGACACGGTGTGGAAGCGGTTTTTCGCCCTGCCGCCCCTGCCGGTGCGGGCCGTGGGAAAGCTGCTGTCCCCGGAACTGAAGGCAAAGATTCGGAAAAAATTGCGGTAATTTGAAAAATGTTGCAATTGCAATAGCGGTTAGGAAAGAAACTCTGTTATATAATAAAAAAATCCCCATGTTGATAAAAGGAGATCAAACATTATGAAGAAGTATGAGTGCGAGCCCTGCGGGTATATCTACGACGAGGCGGCCGGCGACCCTGATAACGGCATTGCCCCCGGCACCAAGTGGGAAAACCTGCCGGAGGACTGGGTGTGCCCCGTCTGCGGACTGGGCAAGGACGTCTTCAAGGAAGTCTGAAAAAACCGCGTCCCGCTGTAAGCGGGACGCGGTTTTTTTATTTATGTCCGCCCCGGGAAACGGCCCCGCAGGGCCGGCACCTGGTCCAGTGCCCGCAGCAGCACCGTGCCCAGGATGAAGCACACCAGCGCCTCCCCCAGGCCCACGGTGGCGGCGTTCATGGCAAAGGCGGGAAGGAACGCCAGGCCGTCCAGGGTCGAGAAATAGGCGATCTCCGCCCCCACGATCAACGCGTTGCAGACCACCGGCGGCACCGCCGCCAGATAACGGTTTGGCATCTTAGCGGTCCACAGGGCCGCCAGAAGCGTTGCCAGGGTGCCGAAAACCCAGTCCAGCACGTAGGGAGAACCCAGGAGATTGGCCAGGAAACACCCCACCGCCAAACCCGGAATAGCCTCCGGGAACAGGAAGGGCAGCAGAGTCATGGCCTCCGCCACCCGGAACTGAATGGGTCCATACTGGGGAATGGGCAGGAGCAGCGTCAAGCCAGCATAGGCGGCGGCGATGACGGCCGCCAGGGTCAGTCGGTGAACGGAAAAACGGGATTTGGACATAAAAAAAGCCTCCTTTTGATGGTGTGGAGGCCCGCGGACACGGCAAAATACCCGAGATAAGGCCCGGGCAGCCTCCATTTTTTTGTTTAGAGAACGACGCCCCATCTGGTTTGTCGAACGAACGCCCGGGAAACCCCAGACGCTTGGACAGGGAGATGGCACCTGTCAGGACCTATCATAGCACAGCGCCGCCCAAAAGAAAAGAGGGAACCGCACAAATCTGCGGTTCCCTCTTCCCTATTCTTCTGTCACATACACCAAATCGTATTCCGTGGAGAAATCCTCCGTCTCCGGAGCCGTCCCCTCCTCCGGGACAATTTCCCGCTCCGCCAATGCCGCCAGAAGCGCGTCAAATTCCTCCCAGGTCAGCTGGTACCAGCGGCCGCCGTCCTCCTCAGCGGTACAGACCAGGTCTGACAGCAGCTCCCCGGCCTGATCCGCCGTCAGGCGAATCACTCTGGCCGCCTGGTCCGGCATCCGTCTGCCGCCGACAGGCGCCGTCCCGCTCTCATGCTCCTCCGGGGAAACGCTGAACAGCGCGGCGGGGGCGTCCGCGGCGGTGGGCGCCGTTGTCTCAGGCGATGAATCGCCGGAGGCAGTCCGGGTCTCCACGTCGTTCTCCGGCAGCGCCTCCGGGACCGCCGCCATCTGCGGGGCGATGCCGGCAGGACCGTACTGCCCGCCGCCGCTGTCGCCGGCGGGGGCGGCGGCATTGTTCACAGCGGCAGGGGCGGCGGTATCGGCAGCGGCCGGAACGCCGGCCGTGTTCCCACCGCCGGGGACAGTCCGCAGCACCACCGCCACGGCAAAGCAGGCCGCCAGGGGCAGCAGAATCTGTTTCCATCGGCCGTTTTTCCGGGCGCGGCTCCGCGCCTCCTCCGCCCGGACAGCGGCCATGACGCCCTGGACGAAGCCCTCCGGCACCACCGTCTCCTCCGCCTCCGGAAAGGCGGCGCGAATGGCCAGGGCCCCGTCCACATAGGCCTGACAGCTCGGGCAGCTCTCCAGGTGCGCCCGCACCCGGGCGGCCTCCTCCCCGGACAGCTCCCCGTCCACGTACAGGTCCAGCAGGGCCGCGTATTCCTCACAGTATTTCATTGGCAGCCCTCCTCTTCTGTACCTTTAGACGGCGGCCGGGCGGAAAAGTTCCCGTTTTCCAGCAAAATTTTTCGCAGCCGCTTCCGCCCCCGGCTGATGCGGGATTTTACCGTCCCGGGGTCCAGATTCAAGGTCTGCCCGATCTCCTCATAGCTCAGCTGGTGCATCTCCCGCAGAACCAGCACCTGGCGGTACTCCAGCGAGAGCTGTTGGAGCCCCGCCTCGATCTGCTGCCGCAGCTCCGCCCGCTCCGCCGCCTCCTGGGGCGTGGGAGCGGGGTCCGCCGCGGCCAGGTCCAGCTCCTCGTCATTCAAAGAGGGGCCCGCCGCGGCGCGGTGCCGCCCCTCCCGCCGCAGCAGATCCACGCAGGCGTTGGAGGCCAGGCGGTACAGCCAGGTGGAGAAGCTGGCCTCCCCCCGGAAAAACTTCAAGCCCTGCCAGACCGCCAGAAATGCCTCCTGGGCGGCCTCCGCCGCGTCCTCGGCATTGCCGCACATCCGCAGCGTCAGGGCGAAAACCCGCTTCTCATAGGCCCGCACCAGCCGCTCAAAGGCCTCCTGGTCTCCCTGCCGGGCGGATTCCACCCATTGTCGTTCCTGTAAAGCGTTCATTCCAAATCCCGTTTGATCCCCCTTGTCACCTGGTAGACGTCCTCCAGGGTGTTCATCTGCACGATCCGCTCTTTGTAGTAGCCCGAGTGGGACACGCCCTTGAGGTACCAGCAGTAGTGGCGGCGGGCCTCCAGTACGGCCACCCGCTCCCCCCTGGCCTCCGCCGCCAGCTCAAACTGCCGCACGGCGGTGTCACACCGCTCCGCGAGAGACGGCAGCGGTGGAACGGGCTCCCCCGCCAGCGCGGCGGCGGCCTGGCGGAAGATCCAGGGGTTTCCAAAGCACCCCCGGCCGATCATGGCCCCATCGGCGCCGGTGTGCCGCAGAATGCGGACGGCGTCCTCCGGCTTCCAGATGTCGCCGTTGGCGAAGACGGGCACCGAGACCGCCTCCTTCACCTGGCGGATGCAGTTCCAGTCCGCCTGCCCGCCGTAGACCTGGGCCCGGGTCCGCCCGTGGACCGCCACGGCGGAGACCCCCGCCTGCTCCAGGACCCGGGCAAACTCCACGCAGTTGCAGCTGCCCATGTCCCACCCCCGGCGAAACTTGGCGGTGACAGGCACGGGGACGGCCCGCACCACCGCCTCCACAATGCGCCCGGCCCGCTCCGGGTCCCGCATCAGCGCCGCGCCGTCGCCGTTGTTCACAATCTTCCCCATGGGACAGCCCATGTTGATGTCGATGATGTCCGCCCCGGAGGCCTCCAGAGCGATCTGGGCCGCCTCCGCCATACACGCCGGGTCGCTGCCGAAGATCTGCACGGCGGCGGGGTGCTCCCCGGGGAACTGCCGCAGGAGGGAGAAGGTCTTTTTGTCGTGATAGCACAGGGCCTTGGAGGAGATGAGCTCCGTCACCGTATAGCCCGCCCCCTGCTCCGCGCAGATCTGGCGGAAGGCGGCGTCTGTCACTCCGGCCATGGGGGCCAGGGCCAGCTGAGAGGGGATGTCCACTGTTCCGATGCGCATGAGGCGGCCTCCCTTTCTTTTCTATTACTCAAAATACCATTCTTATGGAGAATTGTCAAATCAGGAGAGGAGCGCTCCGGGGGGACAGGGGAATCCGGCGGCTAAGCGCCCCATTTCTCAACGGGAAATTTGAAAGAAACTTTTCCCGACGGGATTCTCCCCCTCCAGCGGGTAAACTGGTGGAAAACCATGATTTTTGGAGGGACAAGCTGTGAGATACGGTCAAATCACCCTGCGGAGGCAGCCGCCGGCGCG
Source organism: uncultured Oscillibacter sp. (assembly GCA_910585385.1). Taxonomy (GTDB): domain Bacteria; phylum Bacillota; class Clostridia; order Oscillospirales; family Oscillospiraceae; genus Oscillibacter. Next base: position 13,656 of record CAJUDV010000034.1, read on the forward strand.
CCTGCTGTCCTGGGGAATCCGCTTTTTTCTGGCGGCCGCCCTGACCGCCAGCCAGCTCCCGGACGGCCACGCCCCCTTCGCCCTGGGCTGTATCGCGGCGGCGGGCCCCGGAGGCGGGGGAATCGCCGCCCTGGCCGGCACGGGAGCAGGCGCAATGCTGTTTTTGGATTTCGGAGACGCCCTGCCCTTTCTGGCGGCGGGCATTCTCATCCTCACCGCCTCCGCCGCCTTCCAGGGAACCGCCCTGTGGGGACGGCCCCTGTTCATGCCTTTCGTGTCCGCCGCGCTCTTCTCCGCGGTAGGGGGGATTTACGTCATCCAGTCCCTGGCGCCCATGGAGCACCTGGCGCCCTACATAGCCGCCGCCGCGCTGACAGGGGCCTCCGCCCGCTTTTTCCAGTCTCTGCTGCGGCCCGCGGGGGACCGTCCCGCCCCGGAGGGCCTTTTGTTTCTGGCGGCCGCGCTGCTGGCGGCCCTCAGCGATCTCACCATTCTGGAGGTCTCAGTGGGACGGGCCCTGCTGTGCCTGCTGCTGGCCTACACCGCCTACGAAAAGGGCCCCGTGGCGGGAACCGCCGCCGGGCTGTGCGCCGGACTGACCGCGGACCTGTGCGCCGGAAGCGGAGGCGTTCTCTTCGCCGCCGCCTATGGCCTGGGAGGGCTTTTGACCGGCAGCCGTCCCGCCGGAGGGCGGGCCGCGGCGGGGCTGGCCTTCTTCGCCTCCTCCCTGGCCGCCCTTCTGCCGGCCCGGACGCCTCTGGCGGGGCCGATGCTGCTGGAATCCTCCATCGGAACGGCCCTGTTTCTCCTCCTGCCGGGGCGGCTCTTCGGCGGAAAACGGGTATGGCGGCCAGAGAGCGCCGAAACCGCCGCCGCTGCCGGAAGCCGGCTGAAAGAGCAGCTGAACCGGGCGGCGGCGGCCCTGCGGGACCTCTACGACAGCATGGGCCGTACCCCTCCCTCCACCGACGAAAACCCCGCCATCGTCTTCGACCGGGCGGCGGAACGGGTCTGCCGGGGCTGCGCCCTGTGCGACCTTTGCTGGCAGAAGGAGTACACCGGCACCTTCAACGCCTTCAACGACGCCACCCCCTATCTGCTGGAGCGGGGCCGGGCCCTGCCCAAGGACTTCCCGGCCTACTTTACCGGCAGATGCGTCCACCTGCCGGACTTCCTCACCGCCATCAACTCCGAGCTGTCCTCCTTTCTCCTGCGGCGGCAGTACCGGCGGCAGCTGGAGGAGACCCGCCGCAGCGCCAAGGGACAGTATGCCCAGCTCTCCGAGCTGCTGACCGCCACCGCCGCGGGGCTGGGGGAGGCGGTGACGGCTGCGGGGGACGCCACTCCCTGTCAGGTTGGGGCGGCCCTGCGGCCCAGGGAGGGGGAGACGGTCTGCGGAGACACGGTGGTGTCCTTCCGGCGGGAGGACGGCCTCTGGTGCCTTCTGCTGGCGGACGGCATGGGCAGCGGAGAGGCCGCCCGCAAGGAGTCCTCCCTGATCTGCCGCCTGCTGCGCCAGTTCCTGGAGGCGGGAGTGGAGCCGGACGCGGCCCTCAAGACCCTGAACTCCGCCATGGCCCTCCGGGGGGCGGAGACCGGCAGCTTCACCACCATCGACCTGTGCACCTGCGACGGCGCCACCGGGGAGACGGCCTTCTACAAGTTCGGCGCGGCCCCCAGCTACCTGAAAAAGGGGGGCGTGGTCCGGCGGGTCACCGGCGGCGCCCTGCCGGCGGGCCTCCGTGGGGCTCCGGCGGCGCCGGACGTAACCCGGGTCCACCTGGACCCCGGCGGCTTCGCGGTGATGATCAGCGACGGCGTGGCGGACCCCAGCCGGGATGAGTGGCTCCAGGACCTGCTGGCCGGCTGGGAGGGGGAGGACCCCCAGACCCTGGCGGGGCTGATTTTGTCGGAGAGCGTCCGCAGGGAGCGCCTCCAGGACGACTGCGGCATTCAGGTGCTGTACCGGCCCAGGGAGGGAACGGCAAAAAAGGTGTGATTCTCCAGAGGGCAGTATAAAATTTCCCCCTCTGCGGAAAAATGGAAGTATCTAAAACGGTTATTTGGAGGCATGGAGCGAGATGGTAAAAGGTATTTCCAGACGGGTCGTGGTGGTGGATTCCCCGGACCAGCGGTTTTTTGAGCAGGCGATCTTCATTGTGCGCAACGACGCCGCCGGGGAGGGCGTCACCTCCCGGGAGCTGGTGGAGGAGGCCAAGCGGGTGGCCCGCAGCTACGCCGGCGGCAGTCACGGCCGGCTGAGCCGGGCCTGGCGGGACCTGAGCCCGGCGCTGTACACCCTGATGGGGGCGGCGGGCATCGGCCTTGTGTGGCTGGTGGCGGCGCTGATTTGAAAAAAGCGTATATAAGCTCCCGAAAAAACAGCAGTCCCCACAGGCCACATGGCCTGCGGGGACTTTTCCTGTATATACGGCCGAGGTCGTCCGCGCGAAGGCGGACCGGGACCTGTTCCGCCCGCTCTTTATCGGACGTCAAATTCAGCCGCCAGATAGCAGGGCGTTCCATCCTCCGCTCTCATCTCCAGTACCAGCCGATAGCTCCCAGTCTCCAGCCGGGTTCCATAGTACATATATTTTTGAACCATGCTCCCCGAAAGAGAGCTGGTTTCCCCTCCCAGCGCGAACTCCAGCTGATTGAATGGAAGGTTCTCCTGCGAATACGCCAGACGATACCACTGCCTGCCAATGCAACGCTCCAGATATTCAAAATCAGGCCCGTCGCTGACAAAGGTGTAGATCTCCTCGGACTCCGCCGATACGGACCACCGGATCGTATAGCCCTTGAAGGGGGACCAGAAGGGCTCCTGAATCGTCAGGTCAAAGCCCTCGACCTGATTAACGGGGTACGAGACCGGCTCCCCAAGCGTTGGATAGTCTGCCGTGGCCCAGAGAACCAGCCTCACTCCGCCAGTGAAAAGGGCTACGCAAAGCAGCAAAATCATCCAACCACGATACCGTTTCACAGGGCTTCCCTCCTTAAAAAGTGCGGTACACGCCGGGAGGCACGTCTCTGCCGGAGATGTCTCAGCGTTTTTCGCCGTCTCAAACAGGATTCTCCTCAAAATACCGCCTGGTGGTCTCCGCGTCGGCGGCGATGCGGGCCCGCAGGGAGTCCAGGGAGTCGAAGCGCATCTCGTGGCGCAGATGCTGGTAGAACTCCAGGCGCAGCGTCTGCCCGTACAGATCGCCGTTAAAGTCCAGGAGGCAGGCCTCCACGGTGACGTCCGCGCCGTTGTCCAGGGTGGGACGGATGCCCACGTTGGTGACGGCGGCGTAATTTGTCCCGTCCGGCAGGCAGGCCCGGGTGACGTACACCCCGTAGCTGGGCACCAGCACATGGGGCGGGACCGCCAGATTGGCAGTGGGAAACAGGCGGGAGGACCCCACGCCCCGCCCGTGGCGGACGGCCCCCGTCAGGGTGTGGGGATGGCCCAGAAACCGGGCGGCCCGCTCCATCTGCCCCAGCTCAATGAGGCGGCGGATATAGGTGGAGCTGACGGTGATGTTCCCAATCTCCACCTTGGGGATGATGTCGCACCCCAGGCCCAGCTCCCGGCACTTGGCCTGGAGGAGCTCCGGCGTACCCTGGTTTTTGTGGCCGAAGCGGTGGTCGTGGCCCGCCACCAGGTGGACGGCGTGGTACCGCCCCACCAGAATCTTCGTGATGAAGTCCTCCCAGCCGGTGGTCATCATCTCGCGGTCAAAGGGGGCCATGATGACCTCCCGAATGCCGTACAGCCGGCTCACCAGCTCCCGGCGGTCCTCCGGGGAGTTGATGAGGGGGCAGGGAACCCCCGTGACCACCTCTTTTGGGGGGCGGTCGAAGGTAAAGACGGCGGGGGTGCAGCCCCGCCGGGCGGCCTCCTCCACCGTCCGGCGCAGCAGGGCGGCGTGGCCCAGGTGAACCCCGTCAAAGAAGCCCAGGGCAATGACACATTTGTTCCTCATGGTGTAAAATCCTTCCATTCCCCGTCCTGGAGTCGTTCATAATGCCCCCACTGAGGCGCACCCCGGTCCCGGCCCTTTACCCGGACCGGAAGGGGAGATTCGTGCCGGCAGTCCGGCAGAGGGTCCTCAATGGAAATCCAGCCCCGCGGGTCCAGCCGGCCGTCCCAGTCCTCCCGCGCGTCCTCCAGGGTGGGGCAGCGCAGTCCGGAGGAGGAAAACAGCGCGTCCGGGCTGTGGTAAAGATAGGCGAAGGTTCCCTCCCGCCGGGTCTCGTGGAGCATGACCTTGTAGACCCGGTCCCTCCGGTCCATCAGCCATGACGCCTTTAAAAATCCGTACATCCGCATGAGGCGCTTCCTCAGAAAAAGTTTTTCACGGCGGTCAGCGCCCCGCCCCGGGCCCGGGACAGGCAGAGAAAGTCCCCGGCCTGACCGTAAACCCGGTAGGTCCCGTCGGCGGTCCCGGGCAGGGTGACGGGGTTTCCGCAGCGGACCCGCTTCTCCTGCCCCGGAGAGCGGACGGTGAGAGCCGGGTACTGGGCAAACAGGCTGTCCACAGGCCGCAGCAGGGCCTCTCCCCGGGCCTGAACGTCCTCTATGGTCACGGCGTCCGCCAGGGTGAACCCCGCCGCCATGGCGCGGCGCAAAGAGCACATGGCCCCGCCGCAGCCCAGGTCCTGTCCGATGTCGTGGCAGAGGGTGCGGATGTAGGTGCCCTTGGAGCAGCGGACCCGCATTGTGTAAAGGTCCTCCCCTTGCTCATCCAGCAATTCCAGGCTCTTGATTGTGACAGGCCTGGCGGGGCGCTCCACCTCCCGGCCGCGCCTGGCAAGCTCATAGAGCCTTTGGCCGTTGATCTTGATGGCGGAGTACATGGGGGGCACCTGGAGGATCTCCCCCCGAAAGCGGGCCAGCGCCGCCTCCAGGCGCTCCCTGCCGGCCTGGACGGGGCGCTCTTCCAGAACCTCGCCGCTGGTATCCTGGGTGTTGGTGACAACGCCCAACTTCAGCCCGGCAATATACTCCTTGTCGGACTGTTCGGCAAACTCCACGGCTTTGGTGGCCTGTCCCACAAACACCGGGAGAACCCCGGTGGCCATGGGGTCCAGGGTCCCGCCGTGGCCCACCCGCCTCTCGTGAAGAATCCCCCGGATCTTGGCGCACACGTCCATGGAGGTCCACCCAGCGGGTTTGTCAATCACTAAAATTCCACTTGGCATGGCAGTCAATGCGAAATCGAAGGGTGTCCCCCTCAATTCCAAACTCCTAATTCCTAATTTGCGGAGAAATCCGGCGCCACCTGGGCCACGGCGTCCAAAATCCGCCGCTTGGCCTCCGCCCAGGGGGCCTCCACGGTGCAGCCCGCCGCCGCCGCGTGGCCGCCGCCGCCCAGAAGGCCGCACGCCCGGGTGGCGTTGATCCGCTCTCCGGTACGGAGGGACAGCTTCCACACATCCGGCCGCAGCTCCCGCATGGTGACGGCGCAGTCCACCCCCTGGATCTGCCCCCCCAGAGAGGAGAGCTCCTCGGCGTCGCTCTCCGCGGCCTGGAACCGCTCCATCAGGGACAGCGGCACGGACAGCACCGCCACCCGCTCCCGGTCATAGAACTCGCAGGCAGCCAGCATGGCCCCCTCCAGCTGCATCCGCTTCCGGGTCTTTGTGCGGAAGAACACCTTGTTCACCGTCCGGTAGTCGATGCCCGTCTCCATCAGGGCCGCTGCCGTCCTGTGGGTCCCGGCGGTGGTGTTGGCGTAGGCGAAGCAGCCGGTGTCCGTGGACACCGCCACGTACAGCGGCAGGGCGGTCTCCTGGGTGACAGGGCCCAGCTCCCGCAGAATGTCATACACCAGCTCCCCGCAGGCGGCGGCCTCCGCCCGGAGGATATTGGCCCTGCCGAAGCCCTCAAAGGAGGGGTGGTGGTCTATGGCCAGGTCCACCCGGTCCCGGTAGGCTCCGGCGTTTTCCGGCAGCAGAGACAGCGCCGCGATGTCTGTGGAGACCACCTTGTCCGGCACAAAGTCCGCCGGAGCGGCGTAGGGGGTAAAATACGGCGCTGTATTGTCCGTCAGGCCGGGATTGGGCAGCAGATACGCCGTCCTGCCCAGGGCCCGAAGGCCCGCGCACAGAGCGGCGGCACAGCCCACGGTATCCCCGTCCGGGCGGATATGGGTGAGGATCAGCACATTATCAAACGTCCGCAGCAGGGCGGCCGCCTCTGAGACCGTCAGCATGGCTCACTCCTCCCTCTCCGGTCCGCCCCGGGCCTCCTCCGCCCGCTCCACCTGGCGCAGAACCTCCAGGATATGTGCGCCGTGCTGGATGGAGTCGTCTCCGATAAACTGGAGCTCCGGGGTGTAGCGCAGCTGAAGGGCGCGGCCCAGTTCCCGGCGGAGAAAACCGGAGGCGGACTTGAGGCCCTTGAGGACGTCCCTCTCCTGGGACTTGTCCAAAACGCTGACATAGACCCGGGCGTAGCGCAGGTCGCCGGTGGTGTCCACCCGGGTGATGGAGACCATGCCCACCTGAGAGACCCGGGGATCCTTCAGGCGGCGGAACTGATCCGAGAGCTCCCGCTGGATCTCCTCGTTGATGCGGCCGATGCGATTGCTTGCCATATAAATACCTCCTTATTGATACCCGGCAGGTATCGGGGGAAATCGGGATTCCCGCGGAATCCGCCCCACGGGGCGGGACAGCGGCGTCCGGCGTGTCTGAGGGCGCAAACCAGGCGGCTGCCCTCATAGCCGGATCTCACACCGCCCGCCGGAGGGCGAAAAAGGCAGGAGGCGGCGGCCGTGCCGCCGCCTCTATTATGCGCGCTTACTGGGGAATTTCCTCCATGGTATACCCCTCGATAATATCTCCCTCTTTGATGTCGTTAAACTTCTCAATGGTCATGCCGCACTCATACCCGCTGGCGACCTCCTTGGCGGCGTCCTTAAACCGCTGGAGGGAGGCCAGCTGGCCCTCGTGGATGACGATGCCGTCCCGCACCACGCGGACGGAGCAGGACCGGACAATCTTCCCGTCCTGGACGTAGCAGCCGGCCACGGTGCCCACGCTGGAGACCTTGTAGGTCTGCCGGATCTCCGCGTGGCCCAGGACCACCTCCCGGAACTTGGGCGCCAGCATGCCCTTCATGGCGGCGGTGATCTCGTCGATGCAGTCGTAGATGACCCGGTACATCCGCATATCCACGTTGGCCCGGGCGGCGCTGTCCCGGGCGGCGGCGTCGGGGCGGACGTTGAAGCCCACAATGATGGCATTGGAGGAGGAGGCCAGCATCACGTCGGACTCGCTGACGGCGCCCACGCCGCCGTGGATCACCCGAACGTTGACCTCGTCGTTGGAGAGCTTCTCCAACGAGGCCTTCACGGCCTCCACGCTGCCCTGGACGTCGGCCTTGACGATGAGGGCCAGCTCCTTGCGCTCGCCGGCCTGGATCTGGTCGAACAGGTTCTCCAGGGAGACCTTCTGCACCGGGGCCAGGGCCTTCGCCTTCTCCTCGGCCTTGCGCTGCTCCACCAGCACCCGGGCCATGCGCTCGTCGGCCACGGCGAAGAAGGGGCTGCCGGCGGAGGGAGCCTCGCTGAGGCCCGCGATCTCCACGGGCACGGAGGGGCCGGCCTCGGTGAGGCGGTTGCCCTTGTAGTCCAGCATGGTGCGGACGCGGCCCACGGCGGTGCCGGCGATGATGATGTCCCCCTGCTTCAAGGTGCCGTTTTGCACCAGGAGGGTGGCCACGGGGCCGCGGCCCTTGTCCAGACGGGCCTCGATGACGGTGCCCTGGCCCGCCCGGTTGGGGTTGGCCTTGAGCTCCTGGATCTCCGCCAGAAGCACCAGGTTCTCCAGCAGGTTCTCAATGCCGATGTTCTTCTTGGCGGAGACCTTGCAGCAGATGGTCTCGCCGCCCCAGTCCTCGGGCACCAGGCCGTGCTCGGTCAGCTGCTGCATAACCCGGTCGGGGTTGGCGTTCTCTTTATCGATCTTGTTCACCGCCACGATGATGGGGATGTCGGCGGCCTTGGCGTGGTTGATGGACTCGATGGTCTGGGGCATGATGCCGTCGTCCGCCGCCACCATCAAGATGGCGATGTCGGTGATCATGGCGCCCCGGGCCCGCATGGAGGTAAACGCCTCATGGCCCGGCGTATCCAGGAAGGTGATGGGCTTGCCGTTTACCTGCACCTGATAGGCGCCGATGTGCTGGGTGATGCCGCCGGCCTCGCCGGAGGCCACGGAGGTGTTGCGGATGGTGTCCAGCAGGGAGGTCTTGCCGTGGTCCACGTGGCCCATGACCACCACCACGGGGGCCCGGGACACCAGATCCTCGGGGCGGTCCTCGGTGGCGTCGATGAGCTTCTCCTCAATGGTGACCACCACCTCTTTTTCCACCTTGCAGCCCATCTCCTCCGCCACGAAGGAGGCGGTGTCGAAGTCGATCATCTGGGGCAGGGAGGCCATGATGCCGTTCTTCATCAGCACCTTGACCACCTCCGCGCCGGTCTTCTTCATGCGGCTGGCAAGCTCTCCCACGCTGATCTCGTCGGGAATCTGGACTTTGAGGGGAGTCTTCTTGGCGATCTCCAGCTGGAGGCGGCGCATCTTCTCCGCCTCGTCCTGACGGCGCTTGTTGGAGAAGGTCATGCCGCCCCGGCGCTGGCCGTTATTGCGGAATTTCTCCTTGCCGCCCCGCTGCTGCTGCATCCGCTCGCCCCGCTGGCCGCCCAGGGTCTCCAGCCGCTCGTCGTACTTGGCCAGATTCACGTCGCCGCCCTTGCGGGTATCCACAATCTTCTTCTGGGGCACCCGGCTGGCGGGCTT
>CAJUDV010000035.1 GCA_910585385.1 uncultured Oscillibacter sp.
TTGCGGAAAGGTGTACGTTTTTGTAAAGCAGGTCCGGAGAAATTTCCGCGTCGAATTCTTGAAATCTTTGAACTTTTATGGTATAGTTTAAGCAAATTAACAGGGACATATAGTTTACAAAAACGTACAGCTTATTACAGGTTAGCCGCCCATGCGGTGAGAGAGGAGACTTTTCCGTGAAAAAAATTCGGATCTTGATACTCGGGATGAGCGGCAATGTCAGCCAGGGGATTTTAAAGGCAATTCGGAATTCGGGACTGGATTGTTATATTGTGGGGGCGTGTGTCATCCCCGGTACAGAGGGGCTGTATCTGTGCGACAGGGCTTATACATCACCCTACGCGGATGCCCAGGAGTTTCTTCCATGGCTCTTTCATCTCTGCGTCTCCGAGAAAATCGAGATTGTGTTTTCGGGGGTTGAGGAAATCATCGACGCGATTTCTCCGGTGCGGGAAGGCCTTCTGCATGATACGGGGGCGATATTCCGCGCATCCGCTCCGGACAAATTAGAGATCGGCCGGGATAAGTTCCTCACATGCCGCTGGCTGGAGGACAACGCGTTCCCCGCGCCCGCCTGCCGGCTGGCCCATGAGGCCGGAAGCCTGCCGGAAGAGTGCGGACACCCCTTGATTGCCAAGCCGCGGTTTGGAAAAGGCTCCAACGGCGTATTTTTAATCGAAAATCAGGAGGATTTGAGACGGGCGGCAGACGCCGGCGGCTACGTGGTTCAGGAATACATCGGCGATGCGGAGCATGAATATACGGTTGGCTGTTATCGGGGGCTGGATGGCTTTATCCCGCCTCCTATCATCATGCGCAGGACGCTGAAAAACGGCACGTCCTGGAAGGTGGAGGTGGTGGAGGATTCTGCGATTCAGTCGCTTTCAAGGCAGATCTGCGACGCGTTTCAGCCGGACGGGCCGCTGAATATCCAGCTGCGTGTGAATAAACGCGGAGTCCCCGTGCCATTTGAATTGAACGTCCGTTTTTCCGGCACCACGCCCATGCGCGCGCAATTCGGGTTCTGTGATGTAAAGGCGATGCTTTTGGAGTCCGTGCTGCGCCGGAACATCGAGGGGAGCTTTTCCGTACGGCGCGGGAAGGCGTTTCGATACGTCAATGAGCTGTATGTGATGGAGGGGGCCCCGGGGCGCGAAGAGATCCTCATTGACGCCACCGGAAGCAGGCTATGAAACTGATATTCTTCTCTGATATTCACGGCAACCTGGGGGCCTTTCAGGCGTTCCAAAGGCGATGTGAACAGGAACACCCGGATCTGGTGGTGTTCTGCGGCGATGTCTTTGGATACTATTACCAGCAGGAGAGAATATTGACATCGCTGCGGGAAAGCGGCTGGCTGTGTCTGCTGGGCAATCACGACCGCTATTTTTTGGACCTCCTGGATGGATCGCGGGATGTGGAGAGCCTGATACAAGCGTATGGAACTACCTACGCCCGTTGTCTGGGCACAGGCGCGGTGTCGAAAAAAAACCTGGCGTTTCTCCGGACATGGAAGCCGCAGGCGCAGATCGACGCAGACGGCCTGAAAATAGCCGCGTTCCACGGATCGCCATCAGATCCGATTAACGGAAGAGTCTATCCGGACACCCCTATTGCGGACGCCGAACTGTACGCGCCATATGATTTTGTCATTTTGGGGCATACTCATCACAAAATGACCCGCGCCGTTGGCGGTGCAACGGTCTTCAACCCGGGTTCCCTGGGGCAGCAGCGCGATGGGCGCGGATGCAGTTACATGACGTTTGACACATGCACGCGGAGTGCTTCCTTTCAGCTGGTGGAGTACAATATATCCCCTCTCCTGCGCGAAATAGAGGCGAATGATCCGGATAAGCCATTTCTCGCCTCCGTATTAGTGAGAGGCCCAAGGAAAGAAGGACAGGCATGAACATATTGGTGACAGGCTGCAACGGATTTATAGGCGGGCAGGTCTGCCGGCTGCTGGCGGAATCAGGCCACCGCGTATGCGGTTTGGGCCATGCTTCCGTAAACAGGCTGGAGCTGGCGGAGTATTATTCGGCGGATATTTCCTCCCAGGACGCAATTGAGGCGGCAGCGGCGCAAATCGGCTCTCTGGACGCGGTCGTACACTGCGCGGCCCATATCAGCTATGATGACGCGGACAGCCGGCTTATGGCGGTCAACGCTGTTGGAACGCAAAATATCGTTGCGCTGGCCAAACGCTGCGGAGCCTCAAAACTGATATACTGCTCCAGCGCGCCGGTGATTGGCATTCCCATCACGCGGCCGGTCACGGAAAAGCATCCGCTGGCCCCCAGGACTATGTATCACGTATCTAAGCTGGCAGGGGAGTACGCCGTAAGGGCATCCGGAATAAAACCGGTTATTCTGCGCATTCCATCCCCCATCGGGCCGGGAATGAACCGGAAAACATTTCTGCCCGTCGTAATCTCAAGCTGCCTGGAAAATCGTCCCGTTAAATTGTACGGCACAGGCGGACGGATACAGAATTATATTTCGGTGCTGGATATTGCAAGGGCGGTCTGCCTCTGCGTTAAAAACGACGCGGAGGGCTGCTTCAACCTCGCGGGAGACAGCATATCCAACTTGTCGCTCGCCAAGCTGTGCAGAGAACTCCTCTCTTCGCGCTCAGAGATTGTCTTTGCCGGAGAGCCGGACCCGGCCGATGACCAGGCATGGGAAATTTCCGGGGAGAAGGCTGCGGCGCAGATGGGGTTCTCACCCAGCGTTGGAATCGAGGAATCGATTTTGGCGCTTGCCAGGAGTTATGGCGAGCCCTGTGCCCTTAAGAGGACAGCGAACCTCCCGCGGCGTGTACTTTGATACGCAGAAACGGGGAGGCCTTTCGGCCTCCCCGTCCGTATTCTCCGTTACTCCTCCTCGTCCGTGACGATCAGTCCGTAGCCGCCGGATTTGCGCTTATAGACAATGGACAGGCTGTCGTCCTCGCTGCTGCGGAAGACGAAGAAGCTGTGGTCCAGCAGGTTCATCTGCAAAATGGCCTCCTCGGCGCTCATGGGCTTCACCGCGAAGCGCTTGGTGCGGACGATGGGGAACTCCTTCTCCTCCGCCACCTCGAAGTCGTCCGCCGGAGCCGGAGGCGGGAAGCCCTCGCTCCGCAGGCGCTTGGACAGGCGGGTCTTATTTTTCAAAATCTGACGCTCGATATACCCCACCGCGGCGTCCACAGCGCCGCGCATATCCCCGTCCGGCGCCTCCGTCTGGGCCCGGAGCAGCGTACCGCCATCCCGGATGGTGACCTCCACGGCGCACAGGTGGTCCTTCTCCACGGAGAAGAGCACGTGAACGGCGGCATTGTCGTCCCGAAGGTACTTCTCCAGCTTAGAGATCTTCTTCTCGGCGTAGTCTTTGATGGAGTTGTTCAGGGAGACTTTCTTACAGGTGTAGGTGTACTTCATCGAGATCGCTCCTTTCGTGTGGACGGGAGGCGCACCCTCCCTTTTGCGTAGTATAACATATGTGTCGGTCTTTGAAAAGGGGTTATGGTGAAAAAGCACAATTTCTTTTCATATTCTTCCATTCGACAAAAGAAGTGCGAATGCGTCAAAACCTCCTATTTACAAAAGGGCGCCCCGTGGTGTAAGATAATCCAGGAAGCTTTCCAATATCCCACCCGCTTGGGCCGCACGGCGCGCGTCGCCGGGCGGCCCCTTTTTATTCTCTCTGTTGTCAAACCGGAGCCTTTCTGCTACAATAAATTCCATCCATTTTCAACGAGGTGAGAGCTGTGAAAAAGACGATCGCCCGGGGGCTGTCCCTTCTGCTGTGCTGCCTGCTGCTGGCGCCCTCTGCCCTGGCAGCGGGCCGCTGCCCGGAAAAGGAGCACCTGCCGGTGGATTTCGCCGACATGGCCTACACCGGCTATGACGGCGAGGTCCTGCAATCCGCCCTGGCGGATCTGGAGGCGCTGGCCGTCTCTCCCGCCGGGCAGACGGAGGACGCCAAAACCCGGGCGGCGCTGGAGTCGCTGTACCGCAAAATCCTCTCGGAGGTGGACCAGCTGTCCACCCAGTCCGCCCTCATCTCCATCCGCTACGACGCCAACGGAGCGGACCGGGAAGCGGCAGACGAGTCCGCCGCCCTCTCCCAGCTGTCCGTCCAGCTCTTTGACCAGTGCTACCGGACTCTGGGGCTCTTGGCGGATACTCCCTACCGCGACATCCTGGAGCGGGACGCGGGGGAGGATATTGTGGACGATCTCCAGAATTACCAGGCCCTGACGGACCGGGAGGCCGCCCTCTACCAGGAGGAGGACCGGCTGGTGCAGGCCTACGACCAGGCCATGACCCGGCCGGTCCAGGCGGTCTGGGAGGGGCAGGTATGGACGGAGGAGTCCCTCTCCCAGGACCGGGAGCTGGACGACGAAACCTGGTGGAAGATCAGCGCCCTGCTGGAACAGGCGCGGAACCGGGCCGCCGGGGAGATCTTCCTCCAGCTGGTGCGGACGCGGACGGAGATCGCCAGGGAGAACGGCTTTAGCAGCTATGCCGACTACGCCTACCGAGAGCACTACGGCCGGGACTATACCACGGAGGACATCCGGTCCGTCCGCCGGGCGGCGAAGCGGTACTGGGTCCCCCTGGAGGCCCGGCTGGCGGACGCCGTCTCTCAGCGGGAGCTGCGGGCCCTGGACGTGCGGGCCCGGGCATATGGAGACGGGATTCTGGACGCCGTTCAGCCCTACATGGGCCGCATTGACCCGGAGCTGGGGGAGACCTTCGCCTTTATGCGGCAGTACCACCTCTACGACATCGCCCCCAGCGAGAGCAAGCTGCCGATGGGCTACACCGTGGGCCTCCCGGCCTACGGCACCGCCTTCATCTTTGACAGCCCCTATGGGGACCACCAGGATTACAGCACCCTCATCCACGAGTTCGGCCACTTCAACGAGACCTTCCACAACCCGGAGCACGGCCTGTGGTCCTCCTTCCACATCGACGTGGGGGAGATCCACTCCCAGGGGCTGGAGGTGCTGTTCACCGCCTACGCCAACGAGATGTTCGGCCCGGAGGGGGGCAGGGCCTTCTACTGGTCCACCATCTCCAACATGGTCACTTCCGTGCTGGAGGGCTGTATGTACGACGAGTTCCAGGAGGCGGTCTACGCGGACCCGGACCTGACCCTGGAGGAGGTAAACCGCCTCTTCAAGGACATCTCGGAGGAGTACGGCTACGCCTATGGGGAGGACGAGGAGGAGAGCTATTTCTGGGTGGACATCTCCCACACCTTCCAAAGCCCCATGTACTACATCAGCTACGCCACCTCCGCCCTGTCCGCCCTGGACCTGTGGCTGCTGTCCCTGGAGGACCGGGAGAAGGCGGTGGACATCTATTTGGACCTGGCGGCCGCGGGCATGTCCCGGCCCTACCGGGAGAGCGTGGAGGCCGCGGGCCTGCGGGACATCTTCCGGGAGAAAACCATGCGCCAGCTGGCGGAGGGCATTCAGGACCGCCTGGAGGAGGAGACCGGGGCGCGCTCCGGCAGCCTTTCCGCGAGAGTCCTGACGGCGGCCGTCTTCTGCGCGGCGGTGGGGATCGCTGCGGGAGCCCTGCTGGCGTGGCAGTGGAGACGGCGCAAACAGGCGGCTGTCGCCGCGGCGGAGGACCCCTGGGAGCCCTTCTGACGAAACACAAAAACGGCCCCGGAGACGAATAACCGTCTCCGGGGCCCGCTCTGCTATTTCACAAAAAACCGCCAGGAGGTGGTCTGCCGGTACTCCTCCCCGGCCCGCAGGACGGGGGAGGGGAAGGCGGGGTGGTTCACTGCGTCGGGGAAGCGCTGGGTCTCCAGGCACAGCCCGCTGGCCCGGCCGTATTGGGCCCCGCCCTTGCCGGGGCGGTCCGTCAGAAAGCCGGAGGTGTAGAACTGCATCCCCTCCAGGGTGGTGCGGACCTCCAGGGCGATGCCGGTGGCGGGGCAATGGACCTCCGCCGCCGGGGTCTCCCCGCCGTCTAAGACAAAGTTGTGGTCGTAGCCCCGGGTCCCCTCCAGGAAGGGGTCCTCCAGCCGCTCCTCCAGCAGCGCCCCCTGCCGCAGGTCCAGGGGCGTGCCGTCCACGGGGGCGATCTCCCCGGTGGGTACGTTGCCCGCCCCGCTGGGGGTATAGCGTCCCGCCCCCAGGGTCACCCGGTGGCCCGCTATGGTGCCCGCGTCGTGCCCCGCCAGGTTGAAATAGGTGTGGTTGCTGAGGTTCACCACCGTGTCCCGGTCGCAGGCAGCCCGGTACGCCATGGTCAGGACGCCGTCTCTCAGCGTGTAGGCCACCTCCGCGTGGAGATTCCCAGGAAAGCCCTCGTCCCCGTCGGGGGAGTCCAGGGAGAACACGACGCCGTCTGCTCCAACAGCATAGTCCCACAGCTTCTTGTGGAAGCCCTCCGCCCCGCCGTGGAGGGTGTTGGCCCCCTCGTTGGCGGTGAGGCGGTACTCCGCTCCGCCGATGGTGAACCGGGCGCCGCCGATACGGTTGGCGCACCGGCCCAGGGTGCCCCCCAGGGCGGAGTTCCACTCCCGGTACTCCGCCGGGGTGTCATAGCCCAGGCACACATCCACGGTCCGGCCCTCCCGGTCCGGCACACAGATGGCCCGCACCGCTGCCCCCAGGGGGATCAGCTCCACGGATACCGGGCCGTCACGCAATGTCAGCAGGGGGATCTCCCGCCCGTCCAAAACGCCAAAAACCGTCTCTGTTATCATGATAATTCCCTCACTTTACCGTGTCGATGAACCGCAAAAAGGCGGCCCGGCCCTCAGCCGTGCACTTGTAGACGCCGGCGTGCTCCAGCACCTGGGCAAAAACCGCGCCCACCTCCCTTTTCAGAATCCCCAGGGCGTTGTCCTGGGTGAAGGCGTGCCGGGTTTTCAGCTCCTCCGCCCAGCGGGCGTGCTTTTCCAGCGTCTCGTCGGCCCGGAGATCGCTCCCCCGGACCAGGGCCTCGGCCAAAAAACTCAGCTCCCCCTTGAGCCGGGCCGGCAGCACCGCCAGGCCCATGACCTCAATGAGGCCGATGTTCTCCTTTTTGATGTGGTGGAGCTCCTGGTGGGGGTGATAGACCCCCAGGGGGTACTCCTCCGTGGTGATGTTGTTTCGCAGCACCAGGTCCAGCTCGTACTGTCCCTGGCGCATCCGGGCGATGGGGGTGATGGTGTTGTGGGGCTCTCCCTCCGTCTCGGCGAAGATGAAGGCCGCCTCATCGGTGTAGCCCCGCCAGGCCTGGAGAATCCTGTCCGCCAGCTCCACCAGACGGTTATCGTCCCCGCAGCGCAGGCGGATGACGGACATGGGCCATTTCACAATGCCCGCCTCCACATCCTCAAATCCGGGGAAGGTCACCGGCCGCTCCACAGGGGCCCTCTCCATGGCGAAGGTATACCGCCCGCCCTGGAAGTGGTCGTGGCTCAGGATGGACCCCCCCACAATGGGCAGATCCGCGTTGGAGCCCACAAAGTAGTGGGGGAACTGCTGGATGAAGTCCAGCTGCTTGCGGAAGGTGGAGCGGTCGATCTTCATGGGGGTGTGCTCCCCGCTGAACACAATGCAGTGCTCGTTGTAGTAGACATAGGGGGAGTACTGGAAAAACCAGCTCCTGCCGTCAATGGCCACGGGGATAATCCGGTGGTTCTGCCGGGCGGGGTGGTTCATCCGCCCGGCGTAGCCCTCGTTCTCCCGGCAGAGCTGGCACTTGGGATAGCCGCTCTGGGGGGCCGCCTTGGCGGCGGCGATGGCCCGGGGGTCCTTCTCCGGCTTGGAGAGGTTGATGGTGATGTCCAGGTCGCCGTACTCCGTGGGGGCCACCCACTTCACGTCCTTGGCGATGCGGTAGCGGCGGATATAGTCCGTGTCCTGGCTGAATCGGTAGTACCAGTCCGTGGCCGCCTGGGGGGATTGGGCGTACTTCTCCTGAAACGTCCCGATGACCTGAGAGGGCCTGGGCGTCAGAATTCCCATCAGCCCCGTGTCAAAGAGGTCCCTGCTGGTGATGTCCCCCTGAATGATCCCCCGCCGCACGGCGGACTCCGTCAGCGCCGACAGGATCTCCTCCAGCTCTCCCGCACAGCGAATCTCCGGCTCGGCATAGTCCTCCAGCCTCATGGCGGCCAGCAGGGTGTTGACGGCCCAGGTCCGGTCCGCCGGCTCCATCAGCCCTGCGGCAATGGCGTAGTCCGCCAGGGCGGCGGTGTAAGAATCGATATTGGCGTCCATCTCGTCTCGCTCCTCCTCTCATTTCACCTCGTCCAGCCGGACGCCGCCCACCGGGCGGATGGTGACCACATGGCAGCTGCCCTCGCCCAGGGCGGCCTCAATCCCGGCCCGGAACCGCTCCAGCTCCTCCAGGGGCACATAGGCCTGGGCCGTTCCGGCAAAGCCGCCGCCGTGGACCCGCACCGCTCCCCGGCCCTCCAGCAGCCGCTCCGCCAGGGCCAGCGTCACCATCATCTCCTGGTGCTCCGCGGCTCCGGCGGGAACGATGTTCTGGAGATACATGGCGGAGGACCTGCCGGACTCCCGCACCAGGCGGAGGAAGCCGGCAAAATCCCCCTCCCGCAGGGCCTGGGCCTCCGCCGCGGCCCTGCGGTTCTCCTCGTAGATGTGGAATGCCCGCAGAACCCCCCGGTCCCCGGCGGCGCGGCGCGCCTGGGGAAGGCCGGCCAGGAAGTCCTCCTCCGGCACCTCCCGCAAAACCGCCTTGCCGAAGCAGCCGCACACGGCCTTCAGCTCTCGGGTGACAGCGGCGTACTCGTCTGTCAAATCCGCGTGGTCCGCGCCGGAGTCCAGAATACACAGGGCGTAGCCGTTGGCGGCCAGGTCCAGGGAGATGCTCTCCACCACGGGGCTGGCGGGGTCCAAAAAGTCGATGGCCACCACGCCCCCCACGGAGGAGGCGGTCTGGTCCATGAGGCCGCAGGGCTTGCCGAAGAACACGTTCTCCGCGTACTGCCCGATCTGGGCGATCTCCACGGCGGTGGCGCGTCCGCCCCAGAAGAGGCCGTTGAGCATGGTGCCCATCAGCACCTCAAAGGCGGCGGAAGAGCTGAGGCCGCTGCCGCCGGGCACATTGGAGACCATATAGGCCTCCACGCCCCCCACGGGGCAGCCAAGCTCTCTCATCCGGGCGGCCACGCCCCGGATCAGGGCCGCGGTGGTGTTCTCCTCCTCCGGCACCGGGGTCAGGCGGTCTAGCTCCACCGTGATCAAGGGGTACCCCTCCGACTGGACCCGGATCACGCCGCTGTCATTGGCGGCGGCGGCGGCCAGAATATCCAGGTCCACCCCGGCGGCCAGAACCCGGCCGTGCTGATGATCCGTGTGGTTGCCGCCGATCTCTGTGCGGCCGGGGGCGCTGAACAGGGCCTCCGCCTCTTTGCCGAAGGTCCTGGCAAAGCCCTCCAGAACGCCGGCGCAGCGGCTCCGGGCCGCCTCCAGCCCCAATCCGCCGTAGAGAGTCTCCAGGGTTTTGTCCAGGCCGCCCTGCCGCAGCCGTGCCGTTAGAGTCTGTCCTTCCATAGTGCTCTCTCCTTTTTCCAAGTTTTCCTGTGCCTGTATCTCTCAGGAGGCCTCCGGCAGAAACTCCGCCAGGTTCTCCCGCGTCACCGCCGTATGCTGCCGCCAGCAGTATTTCTCGTCCTCCAGCTCCACCGCCGCCCCGGGGTCCTCCCCCTGGGCCAGGGCGCAGCTGAGGGCCAGAATATCCTCCGCCTGACCCGCGGCGTCGTTGAGGACGGTGCCCCGCAGGGTCCCCTCCTCCACCGCCCGCAGGGCCGGAGCTGTGGCGTCCACCCCCACGATGAAGGGCATCTCCGCCGGCTCCATTCCCGCGTCCACGCAGGCGTCGATGGCCCCCAGGGCCATGTCGTCGTTGTTGGCGAACACCACCTCAATGGCGTCCCCCAGCTCCTCCAGCCACCGCTGCATCCGAATCTTCGCCGGGCCCCGCTGCCAGTCGGCGGCGTGATTGGAGAGCTTCTCCATGGATACTCCGGCGGCAGTCAGGGTCCGGACGCTGTGCTCCGTCCGCAGCAGGGAGTCCTGGTGGCCCGGCTCCCCCTCCAGCATCACGTACTGCAAAACGCCGTCGCCGTTTCTGTCCAGGGCGGCGGGGCCGGCCCTCCAGGCGTCCAGCACCAGTCCGCCCTGGATGCGGCCCGCCTCGTCCGCCCGGGTGCCCACGTAGTAGGCGTACTCCCAGCGGTTCAGGTCCTCCTCCACCGGCTCCCGGTTGAAAAACACCACCGGCACCCCGGCCCCCTGGGCCTTGTCGATAATCACCGCCGCCGCCGTCCGGTCCACGATGTTCACGCAGATCACGTCATACCCCTTGTCCAGGAACTGGTCCACCTGCTCGTTCTGGGTGGTCTGGCTGCCCCGGCCGTCCACCACGTTCAGGTTGATCTTCACGCCCCGGGCCCGCTCCTCCTCCAAAACCGCCTGCTGGAGGTACTGGGACAGGCTGGTGATAAAGGTATCGTCCTGCCGGTACAGCGCCACCCCCACCCGGACGGTACTCTCCCGCTTTCCCCCGCAGGCGGCGAGAACCAGCAGCAGGCACACCGCCAGCGCCGCAGCGCATCGTCTTTTCAGCACAGGCTCCCTCCTCACCACGTCACCGGGAACAGTAGCTTCTGATACTCCGGGTCGTACATATTCTCCCGCCGGACCGTAAAAAAGGGCAGAGGGTCCAAAATCTCCGCCGTCTCCCGGCGGGCCAGCCGCGCCGCAGACTCCACCGCCAAATATCCGGTGGAAAAGGCGTTCTGGGCCAGAATGGACGTGATGCGCCCCTGCTCCAGCCCCGCGGTGATGGCCGCCGTGGACCCGGCGCCGTACAGCAGCGGCGGGTCCTCCAGCCGGCCGGCGGCCTCCGCCGCCCGCTCCAGGCTGGAGGCCTCAAAGGCGATCACCGCCTGGACCTTCTCCCGGGACAGCGTCTCCGCCAGAGCGTCCGCCGTACCGGTAAAGTACAGGATCTCCCGGCCCTCGGACCTCAGCAGCGCCTCCGCCGCCGCCAGACGGTCCCCCACGCCGCTGCGCTCGGAGGCCGCCAGCACCAGCAGCACCGTCTCTCCCCGGGGGACGCCGTTCAGCGCCGCCCTTCCCAGGGCCTCGCCCAGGGCGGCATTGTCCACGCCCACATAGCCCGCCACGCCCTCCAGATTCGTCTCCAGCGTCACCAGGGCGGCTTTCGATGCGGCGCCGCGGACCTCCTCCGCCAAAGTCTCCCGGTCCGCCGGAAAGAGCAGAATGGCGCTGGCGCCGCTCTCCACCTCCCGGCGCAGGAGCTGGCCCTGCTCCTGCGCGCTGTCGGACTGGGCGGGGTACAAAAACCGCAGTTCCACATTCAGGTCCGCCGCCGCCTGCTCCATGCCCTGGCGGGCGGTGGCCCAGGCGGAGCCGTCCGCCTCCCTGAAGATCACCGACATCTCAAGAAGCTCCGGCCGCCGCTGGGACCGGGCGGGATAGAGGATCAGCATCATCAGCAGCGCCATCAAAACCGCCAGCATCAGCAGAGGCAGGACCCAGGGGCCGAACCGCCTCCCGGTCATAATCCCCCCTCCTTTCTGTACTTCCGGCTCTGTTCTTCATCCAGGGCGGGCAGCCGGATGCGCACCGCCGTCCCGTCGTCCGGCTCGCTGAGGATGGTGAGGCCGTACTCCCGGCCAAAGGTCAGCTGAATCCGGCGGTGGACGTTCCGCAGGCCGATGCCCGACCCCTTGGAGCCCGCCGCCCCGTAGGCGCCGCCCTGGTCCAGCAGGCGCGACACCACCTCCTCCGGCATTCCGGGGCCGTTGTCCGACACCTGGATGACCACGTCCTCCCCGTCCCGGGCGGCCAGGACGCGGATCTCCCCGTCGCCGTCCGCGTAGTCCATGCCGTGGTAGATGGCGTTCTCCAAAATGGGCTGCACGATGAGCTTGATGGTGTGGAGGGACTCCACACCATCCTCCGCCGATATTTCGGCGGAGAACTTGTTCTTATAGCGCATCTTCTGAATGGTGAGGTAGTGCCGGGCGTGCTCCAGCTCCTCGGCCACGGTGATGATGTTGCTGCCCCGGCTCAGAGAGATGCGGAACAGCCGCGCCAGGGATGTGAGCATCACCACGGCGTCCTCCGTCCGCCCGTTCTCCGTCATCCAGATCACCGAGTCCAGGGTGTTGTAGAGAAAGTGGGGGTTGATCTGGGACTGGAGCACATCCAGCTCACTGCGGCGCTTTTGCTCCTCCTGCTGGAGAATGTCGTCCATCAGATGCCGCATGGTGGAGACCATGGACTGAATGGACCGGCTCAGGTGCTCCACCTCGTAGGGGCCGTTGACCTTGAGATCCACCGCCTCCCGGCCCGCCTCCAGCTCCTTCACCGCCCGGTCCAGCTTCTTCAAGGGGGCAGTGATCCACGCGGAGAGGCGCAGGTTCACCAGCACCAGCAAAAACACGGAGAAGATGACAATAAAGAGGAAGAACAGCAGCAGCTGGCCGTAGTTGTCCCACAAATTTTCCGAGGGCACCACCCCCACCAGCTTCCAGCCGGTGTAGCCCACGGTCTTCACCGTCACCTGCCGCCGCTGGCCCTGGAAGACCTCGTTGTGGCTGCCGTCGGCGTAAGCGGCGGCGGCGGCGTTGTTCTCCTCCTGCAGCCCCGCATAAATCAGCTGCTGCCGGGGGTGGTAGACGATCTCCCCGGCACCGTCCACCAGGTAGAGGTATCCCCCCTGGCCGGCCCCCAGGTCTACGTCCTTGCAGATCTGCTCGATGCCGCTGTAGCTCATGTCCACCAGCAGCACGCCGCTCTCAATGGCGCCGTCCCTGGTCAGCTCCACATGGCGGCTGAGGGACACCACCCAGCGGTAGCGGTAGTCCGGGTCCACAAAGAGGTTTTGCACATGGGGTGTAGAGAAATGGAGGTTTTCAATCCGCTCCTGGGCGGCGCTGAACCACTCCTCCCGCTCCGGTGAGACGCTGTTTTTCAAAACCGCCAGGGGCGCGGCGGCAATGAGGCCGCCGCCGTCGGAGAACACGGCGATGGACACCAGGGACTCCCGGCTGGTGTAGTACAGCAGCTCCAGGTCCCGGGCGATGTCCTCCTCCGCCAGGTCCGCGTCCTTGATGACCTGGTAATAGGCAGCATCGGAGAAGCGCATCATCTCCCGCAGGCGGGCGTCCAGATTCAAATTCACCTGGGACAGCACCCGCTGGCTGTTCTCCGCCATCAGGGCGTTGTTGGAGGCGGAGAACCGGAGAAACAGGGTCAGCCCCAGAAAGACCATGCCCACCACGGCCACGGCGGTGAAGAACAGCGACAGGATCACCTGGATGCTGGAGCGGTGGTAGAGCTCCTTCCAGCGCCGGCACAAAGACGCGAACAATCTCGCCACAGGCGGGCCTCCTCTCCGGAACATTTTCGCTCTCCCCCCCAGTTCCGCCGGGGAAAAGGCGGAGCCAGGGAGTGAAGCGCAGGTTTCCGCCATGGCGGGAAACGGAGCGGAACGGACTTTGCTCCGCCGTCAGCCGGCGCGGAACTTCGTCGGCGTTACGCCGAAGTGCTTCTTGAACACATAGCTGAAATAGTTGGCGTCCTCATAACCGCACCGGCGGGCAATGAGATAGGTCTTATCCTCGCTGCTCCGCAGGGCCTCCGCCGCCGCCTCCATCCGCTTGACGGTGACATAGGCGGTAAAGCTCATGCCCATCTCCCGCTTAAAGAGGGTGGAGAAATAGGCGGGGCTCAGGTGGAGGTGGTCGCACAGCCGCTCCACGGAGAGGTCGCTCTCCCCGTAGTGCTCCCGGATATAGGCCTTGGCCCGCTCCACGGTCTGTCCGGCGGAGTCCGTCCTCTGGCGGCGAAGCAGGGTCTGAATCCGCAGGCACCGCTCCAGGCACCACTCCCCCATGGCCGTGAAGGAGGAGAAGTCCGTGGCCTGCACCGCGCCGGTAAAGCCGGTGCCGAACACCTCCTCCACCTCCAGCCCGGCTCCCCGGGCCAGCCGCAGAAGGCAGGTGAGCAGCTCCAGAAAAAAGAGGTTGCACTGGCTGGCGGCGAGACCGGAGCGGCGGACCTTCTCCGTAAGGCGGCCCACCGCCTCACGGACCTCCGCCCCGCCTCCCAGCCTTACCGCCCCGGCCAGCTCCCGCTCATCGTTTTCGTCAAAGCTGATGCGCGCTCCCGCGTCCGGCTCCAGGTCTCCGATGTAGATGGCCCGCCCGGCTCCCACCAGTCCCCGGTAGTCCAGAGCCGCCAGGGCCCCCTCCGCCGACTGGGGCAGCCCGCCCAGCCCGGCACAGGGCGCGCCCACGCCCACGGTCAGCGTCAGCCCCAGGTAGCTCTCCGCCAGGGCGCAGACCCGGTCCAGGGCCTGGATCAGGGCGTAGATGGAACCGCCGCCCCGGGAAACCGCCAGCGCCGCCGCCGTGTCGCCGTACAAAAAAGTCCGGCAGCTCCAGCCCTCCAGGGTCAGGTTCTCCTCCAGCAGCTGCTGGACGGACAGCGCCGCCAGCTCCCGGTCCGGGCCGCCGTCCACATGGGACAATGCCGCCGTCCAGGCATCTCCGGTGATGTCCAGCTCCAGCCGGGCCGCGCGCTCCGCCGCCTGTTCCGGCGGCACGCGGCCCTCCAGCAAATGGGCGTAAAACAGCTCCCGCAGCACCGGCAGGCTCTCCTCATACCGGCGGCGAAGGGCCTCGGTGTTCTGCCGCTCCGCGCGCTCGGCGTCCAGCCGCTCCCTGAGCCGCTGGAGCACGCCTTCCAGCTCCGCCGCGCTGATGGGCTTGAGGATGTACTCGAACACGTTCATGCGAATGGCCTGTTTGGCGTACTCAAATTCGTCAAAGCCGGAGAACACCACAAATTTGGCGGCAGGGAGGCGCTCTGTGAGGATGCGGCACAGCTCCAGTCCGTCCATAAAGGGCATCTTGATGTCCGTCAGCACCACGTCCGGCTCCAGGGCCTCCGCCAGCTCCAGGGCCTCCCTGCCGTTTTCGGCCTCCCCTACCAGATTGAAACCCAGGGCGGCCCAGTCCATCTTGCGGCTGATGCCCACTCGGATGTCCTCCTCATCGTCTACCAGCAGCACCCGGTACTCCTCCATCCAAACACGCCTCCTCTCCGCAATTATAATACAGTTTTTCCGATTTGAAAATAGGACGGGCGCAAACGGCGGAAGATCTTTGAAGCGCCGGGCGCGTTTCATGCCCGGCGGGCTCCTCCCGCCTTGAAATCCTTTGCCGGTTTTCAACCGGACTATACCTCTCCCGTCTCCCCGCGGCAGAACGAGGGACCGGCGCGATGACGCCGGTCCCTGCGGTTCTTATGGGAATACCCCTTATTTCTTGGCCAGGTACTTCCGCAGATCCAGAGCGACGGCCACGATGATGACCAGGCCCTGGGCGATGAAGGTGTAGGCCGGGTCGAAGCGGAGGAACTGGAGGCAGATCTTCAAAACCTCGAACACCAGCACGCCGATGAGGATGCCGGAGACCTTGCCCACGCCGCCGTTGACGGACACGCCGCCGATGGTGCAGGCCGCGATGGCCTCCAGCTCGTAGCCGGTGCCGGTGGCGGTGGAGGCGCCGCCGGCCTTGGAACCGATGAGGAAGCCGGCCAGGGCGTACATCACAGAGGCCAGGATGTAGATGCGGATCAAAGTGGCGGAGACGTTGACGCCGGCCACCTGGGCGGCGTTCTCATTGCCGCCGATGGCGTACATGTACTTGCCGTGGCGGGTCTTGTTGTAGAGGAACCACATAAAGAGGCCCACCAGCAGCGCGGGGAGCAGCAGATAGGGCAGGAGACGGCTGTACCGGCCCAGGACGCTGCTGAAGAAGTTGCCGCTGGCCAGGGCCCGGTAGCTCTCCTTGAAGCCGCCGATGGGCTGGTTGCCGGTGATGATCTGGCAGATGCCGTAGACCAGGGTCTGCATACCGAGGGTGGCGATGAAGGGGGGAACCTTCAAAAAGGCGATGACGCAGCCGTTCACCGCGCCGAAGCAGGCCATGATGGCCACGGTGATCAGCAGCGCGAAGACCCAATGCATATCGGGCATCCAGCCAAACACCCGG
This sequence comes from uncultured Oscillibacter sp., assembly GCA_910585385.1. Taxonomy (GTDB): domain Bacteria; phylum Bacillota; class Clostridia; order Oscillospirales; family Oscillospiraceae; genus Oscillibacter. Next base: position 16,069 of record CAJUDV010000035.1, read on the forward strand.
GCGCTGTAATCCAGGGTCTGCTGCATCATGGCAGCAAAGCAGGCAGCCAGGCCCACTTGGCGTCCTGCCGACAGGTCCGTGCCCTTGGTGATCAGGCACCCGGACACACCGCAGGCGATGATGAACCGGGGGGCCACGTTGGAGATCAGGTTGCCCACGTTGTCGGCGCTGAGGAAGTTCTGGCTGTTAGCCCAGGTGATAATGGCCAGCAGGATGATCAGAAAAATAATGGCGTGATCGGAAACGAATTTAACGGCGCTCTTGGAGTTCAGCGTCTTTCCCTTTGTCTCTCCCATAGTTATCTCTTTCCTCCTTATTCAAACTGGGTGGCCAGGGCCATGATGTTCTCCTGATTGGCCTCCTGCCCGTCGATGAAGCCGGTAACCCGGCCGTCGCACATGACCATGATCCGGTCGGACATGCCGATGAGCTCGCTCATCTCGGAGGAGATCATGATGACGCTCTTGCCCTGCTTGGCAAGCTCCGCGATGATGCAGTAGATCTCGTACTTCGCGCCCACGTCGATGCCGCGGGTGGGCTCATCCAGAATGAAGACGTCCGGGTCATTGGCAAGCCACCGGCTGATGAGCACCTTCTGCTGGTTGCCGCCGGAGAGGGACTGGATCTGGGTCTTGGAGGAGGGCGTCTTGATGGAGAGCTTTGCCACGTTGTCCTGCACCAGCCGTTCGATCTTCCCGTCATCCAGCATGATGCCGCCGATGAGGTACTGGTTCAAAGAGGCGATGGACACATTGTCCGCAATGGACAGCACCCCCAGGATGCCGGTGGCCCGGCGATCCTCCGTCAGCATGGCAATGCCGCTGTTGATGGCGTCCTTGGGCTGGTTGATTTTCAGCTCCTTGCCCTGGTATGTAATTTTGCCCGCGGTGTGGCTGCGCAGGCCGAAGAGGCCCTCCATCAGCTCTGTGCGCTGGGCGCCCACCAGGCCGGCCACACCCAGAATCTCGCCTTTGCGGACGGAGAAGGAGGCATGGCGGAAGCTCTTGGGATTGATGGAGGTGAAGTCCTCCACCTCAAAGACCACCTCGCCGGGCACATTCTCCCGCTTGGGGAAGAGGTTGGAGAGCTCCCGGCCCACCATCTTGGTGATGATGAAATCGGTGGTGAGGCCCTTGGCGTCCCAGGTGCCGATGTACTGTCCGTCCCGCATGATGGTGACCTCGTCGCTGATGCGGAGAATCTCGTCCATCTTGTGGGAGATGTAGACAATGGACACGCCCTTGGCCCTCAGCTCATTGACGATGGTGAAGAGGGCCTCCACCTCCGCCGCGGTCAGGGAGGATGTGGGCTCGTCCAGAATCAGCACCTTGCAGTCCGCGGAGACGGCCTTGGCAATCTCCACCAGCTGCATCTGGGACACGCTGAGGCTGCCCAGCTTGGCCCTGGGGTCGTAGTTCAGGTGAACCTCCTTCAGCACCGCCGCGGCGTCCGCATACATCTTCTCATGGTCGATGGTGACAATGGGCCCCAGGCGCTTGGTGGGATAGCGGCCCACGTAGATATTCTCGCCGATGCTCCGCTCGGGAATGGGCTGGAGCTCCTGGTGCACCATGGCGATGCCCTTGTTCAGGGCGTCCAGCGGTCCTTTGATCTGGACCTTCTCCCCCTCGTAAACCACCTCGCCCTCGTCCATGTGATAGATGCCGAACATGCACTTCATCAGCGTGGACTTTCCGGCGCCGTTCTCTCCCATCAGCGCGTGAACGGTGCCGGGGCGGAGGTTGAGCTGCGCGTGGTCCAGCGCCTTGACGCCGGGGAAGGTCTTAACGACCCCACGCATTTCCAAACGATACTCTGACAATTCTCGGTCCCCCCCTTATTGTTTCCATCGGTTGACAAGGGGCAGCACGCCCGCCGTCTTTCCAATGGCCGTATTGCCTCTTGTCAATCGATGGTATGAAAATGGGGTGCGTGCGCACCTGCGCACGCACCCCATTGCCTGCTGTTTCTGATTTTCAGGGTTCTTTCAGGATCAGCCCATGAAGTCGGCCACGTTGTCGGGAGTAACCTTCACGTAGTCAACATACACGCTCTGCTCGCCGGAGGCAAAGGTCTTGCCGCCCAGCAGGGCTTCCATCTGCTCCACAGCGGCGGTGGCCTGACCCACGGCGTCGTTGAGCACGGTGCCGGTCATGTTGCCGTTGCTGACCTCGTTGAGGGCGGCGTCCAGGGCGTCCACGCCCACCAGGTAGATGTCCTCGTTGACTTTGCGGCCCGCGGCCTGGATGGACTGCAGGGCACCGATGGCCATATCGTCGTTGTTGCAGAAGACAACCTCAACCTGAGCGCCGAACTGGGCCAGGTCGTTGGCCACGATCTCCTGGCCGCGCTCACGCATCCAGTCGCCGCGGGTGAGGTTCAGCTCCTCAACCTCCTTGCCGGCGTCGGTCAGGGCCTTGACGGAGTACTCGGTGCGCAGCTGGGCATCGATGTTCTCGGGGTCGCCCTGGACCATGATGTAGGAGATCTTGCCGTCGCCGTTGATGTCGCCGCCGTTGGGGGTCTCCAGGATCAGCTCGCCCTGGAAGGTGCCGGACTGGGCGGCGTCGCAGCCGACGTAGACCAGCTTGTCGTACACGGCCATCTGCTCGGCGGTGGGCTCACGGTTGATGAGCACGGTGGGGATATTGGCGTTCTTCACCGTGGAGATGATCTGGTCGGCGGCGGAGGTCATGACGGGGTTGATGATCAGAGCGTCCACACCCTGAGTGATGAAGGTGTTGATCTGCTCGTTCTGCTTGGCCTGGTCGTTGGCGCCGTCCACCACGGTGACGGTGTAGCCCTTGCCCTCCAGGATCTCCTGAAGCGCGTTACGATAAGTGGTCATGAAGGCGTCGGTGAACTGATAGATGCACACGCCGATGGTGCCGCCGGCCTCGGGGGCCGCGTCGGGAGTGGCGTCGGGCGTCGCGGCGGGCTCGTTCTGAGCGGGGGTGTTGTCGGCGGGAGCGTCGTTTTTGCCGCCGCAGCCGGCCAGAACGGACAGCATCATAACGGCGCACAGTGCAAGAGCGAAAATCTTCTTCATCGTTGTTCCTCCTAGTAAATTTTGGTTCCTGTGCCCCGGGCGTCTTCCCAGAGGCGATTCCTATTTTACTGGCTCCGGCGCAAAAAAACGATAGAAAAATCTTTGGTCTTGTATAAAAAAACTTCGTTCTTTCCTGTCGTGCGCAAATTTTCCGAAAATTCCGGCCATGGGCGGGCCGCATACAGTTCACATACGAACGGAGGCCTCCGGCAAAGCCGGAGGCCTCCGTCAGGGCGTCTCCCCCTGCCGCTCCAGGATGTCCCGGATCTTCTTCACCTGCTCCTCCGTCAGGTCTGTCTGCCCGCCGTCATGGCGGGCGTAGCCCTCTGTCAGGTTGACACCGTACCCCGTGCCGAACTCCGTGTCCACATTGTACTCCGGCAGGCACCGGCACACGTCTCCGCTGTAATCCAGATACCGCATCAGGTCCGTCAGGACCACGGAGTCGTCCCCCCAGAAGGACGCCTCCCAAGGCTCATCCCCCATCCGGGTCTCCCGGGAGACGGTGGTGATGGTGTTGCCGCAGTAGCCCGCCGCCTCGTGCTCTATCACGTTGTCCCCCTGGGACGCCTGATGGACGCAGGGCTTCTCCTCCGGGGCGGTCTCCTCCAGGGCCGGGGCCTCGGGCGCCGGCCCTCCGTCCGGGTTCGCTCCTCCGGAGACAGGGCCGCCGCTTGCAGCGCAGGCGGCCAGAGCCGCCAGCAGAATCAGCGCCGGAAGCAGGCCGGCCCCCTCATGCCGCTTCATTCTCAGATTCCCCCTCTTCGGTTTACTCACTTCTTTAGTCGGAATTTTCCCGAAAAAGGTTTCGCCGCTTGCGCTTTTGCGAAAAATTTGTTATACTACTAAAAATGCCCCGGTACGGGGGCAAAATTTGAACGGAAGAAAGAACAACACTGATTATGAAAATGATTTTTTTAGTGGACGGCGACAACAACATCGGCACGGGTTTAAAGGGCATTGAGATGCTCTCCGAGCAGGATACCGTCCTGATCTTTTACCAGAAAGAGGGCCTGGCCCTCAGCAGAATCCAGAAGCTGTGCGCCGGAACCGCCGCGGACGTGCAGTACATCGAGAGCGTCCGGGGCGGCCGGAACTCCATTGATTTCCAGATCATTACAGAGCTGGGGGTCCTGGTGGGCCGCCGGGAGGCGGACTACGCCTACGTCATCAGTCAGGACAAGGGCTACGCCGCCTCCATCGACGCCCTGCGGGCCCGGTACGCCGACGCTTTTCAGGAGGTGGACCTGCGGCCCTCCATCGAGGACTGCCTCCACCTGCCCTTTATTCTCAAAGCCGCGAACCGCCAGGACCTGCGCAACGCCCTGGCCAGGGAGTGCGGCGAGGCCCAGGGCAGCGCCCTGTACAACCGCCTCAAGCAGATCTTTCAGGGGCCGGAGGAACCCGCCGCCGAGGCGGAAAAGCCCGCCAAAGCCGTTCGGCCCCGCCGGGGCGGGCGGCGGAAAAAGAGCGAGCCTGCCCAGCAGGCTCCCGCGGAATAATCAGCGGAATGGCCGAAGGAAGCGGGGCGCGTCATGTGACGCGCCCCGTTTGATTTCAGGGACCCACAGGCCGGAAAGAGGCGGCCCGGGGCCCTGGAATTCATCAGTTGACCTGGTACGCCCCCCAGTCATAGCCGGTTCCCAGGGGATCGCTGTAGTAGACCTGAGGCACCTGATTGAAGGCAAATCCGCCGATCTCCGTCACACTGTCCGGCACGGAGAGGGTCAGCTCCCTGCACAGGGCAAAGGCCGCGCTGCCAATGGAGGTTACCGTGTCGGGAATCTCCACGTAGGACAGCGCTCCGCAGTCCCCAAACGCCCCGTCCCCGATGGACGTGACGCCATAGGGGATGACCACGGACTCCAGGCTTCCGCAGTACATGAAGGCGGAGCTCTTGATCTCTCTCAGAGACTGGGGCAGGTCAATGGAGGGCAGCGCCTCGCAGCTCTGGAAGGCCTCGCTCTGGAGCACCTCCACCCCTCCGCCTATGGTTAAAACTCCGGCAGCTTCGCCACAGCGGCGGCGCAGCGGGCGCAGAGGGTGGGATGGGCGGCGTCGCCTCCCACAGAGGCGCTCTGCTTCCAGCAGCGCTCGCACTTGGCGCCGCCGGCGGGCTCCACGGCCACGGCCAGGGCCGCGCCGGTCTCCGCCTCCACCTGGGAGACGATCAGCAGGTCCGCCAGGGCGTCGGCGTCCATCTCCGTCAGGAAGGCGTCCTCCGCCGGGACGGTGAGCTTGACCTTGGCCTCCAGGCTCTTGCCGATGCGCTTTTCGGCCCGGGCGGCCTCCAGAGCGCCGTTGACGGCGTCCCGTACGGCAATGATCCTCTCCCACCGGGCCATGGCGTCCCCGCTCAGGGCGCAGTCGGTAAAGGGCCGGTTCATCTCGTTGAAGAGGACGTTCCGCCCGTCGTCGCCCTCCCTATGGGGCATGGCCTGCCAGATCTCGTCGCAGGTGAAGCAGAGGATGGGGGCCATGAGCTTGGTCATGGTGTCCAGAATCAGAAACAGGGCGGTCTGGGCGCTGCGGCGGGAGAGGCCGCCGGTCTCGTCGCAGTACAGCCGGTCCTTGATGATGTCCAGGTAGAAGTTGCTCATCTCCACCACGCAGAAGTCGTTGACGGCGTGGGTGACGGTGAGGAACTCATACTCGTCATAGCCCTTGAAGCACTTCTCTATCAGGGCGTTCAGCCGGGTGACGGCCCAGCGGTCCAGCTCCAGCATCTCCGAGGGGCTCACCAGGCTGTCGGGGTTGAAGCCCGTCAGGTTGCCCAGGCAGTACCGGGCGGTGTTGCGGAATTTCAGATAGTTCTGGGAG
>CAJUDV010000036.1 GCA_910585385.1 uncultured Oscillibacter sp.
CCTTCAGCGGCAACGTCTGCCACGTCTTTGACAAAGACGGAAAAAACCTGGAATTCTGATTGGAAGCGCGAAAAAGAGGAGCGGCGGAGCCGCTCCTCTTTTTGTGCCTTTACGTGTTGTCCCGGCTGATGGGTTCCCGGATAAAAAGGCGCCGCAGGGCCTTTCCGTTAAAGGGAATCAGGGGGTAGAGGTATCCCTTGCCCACCAGGGGCTTGGTGGTGGCCAGCAGGAGCAGAATGCCCAGAATTCCCAGGCAGAATCCCCACACGTCAAACACCGCGGTGACCAGCAGCAGCACCACCCGCAGCAGCTTAAAGGCGTAGCCGATCTCATAGCTGGGCTGGGCGAAACTGGCCACGGATACGAAGGCCATATACACCAGCACTTCCGGCCCCAGCCATCCGGCCTGAACGGCGAAATCGCCCAGAATCAGAGCTCCCAGCATGGAGAAGGAGTTGGACAGGGAGTCCGGTGTGTTCAAAGAGGCCAGCTTTAGGACATCGATCAAAAACTCCACCACCAGCAGCTGCCACAGCAGGGGCAGGGAGGCCGGTTCCGGCGAGGACAGGAAGTCCAGCCACCCCGGCAGGCGGTTGGGCTCGCTGACCATGAGGTACCAGGCGGGAGTGATGAGCAGAGAGATGAGAAACACGATGATCCGCAGCAGCCGCAGATAGGTGCCCACCAGAGGCGGGAAGTAAAACTCGTTGGCCTCCTGGGTAAAGTCGAAGAAGGTGGTGGGGAGAATCATCACCGAGGGGGAGTTGTCCACCATCAGAATGATATTGCCCTCCATGACGCAGGCGGCGGCGCTGTCCGGCCGCTCGGTGTAGCGCACCTTGGGGAATGGGTTGTACCACTGCTTCCGCTTGGGCCGGATCGCCTCCGCCACACTCTCCTGGGACATGACGAGAGAGTTGACGTCAATGGCGTTGAGCTTGTTCCGGAGCTCCTCCAGCAGACCCGGGTCGGCTTTATCGTCCAGGTAGCAGAGTACCGCGTCCGTGCGGGAGCGGAGTCCCACCTTGAGTCCCTCCATGGTGAGATGGGGGTCCCGGATGCGGCGGCGCAGCAGCGCCATGTTGGGTACCACCGCCTCCACAAAGCCGTCGTGGGAGCCCCGGAGGACCTTGCCGTCCGGCGGCTCCTCCACACCCCGGCTGGGGTAGTTTTTGGCGTCCATCAGCGCCGCGCCGGAGAGTCCCTCCATCAGCAGCAGCGTCTTGCCCAGCAGGACAGATGTTACGATGTCCTCCGTGTCAAAGCTGACGTCCGTCTCCGAAAAGGTAACGAACCGGTCGGCGAATTGCTGCATCTCGGTGAGGCCTCTCACCTGTTCCTCCGTCAAAGACAGCCAGAAAGACCCCATCCGCTCCAGAATTTCATCCTTGCCGTAGCCATCGATGACCCAGATCCTGGCCCGCTTCCCGCCGATGATGTAATCCCTGCTGACCAGATCACAGCTGCGGCCTACGCCCAGCACCTCGTCGAAGCGGCGTACATTTTCCCCGTAGCTATTTGACAAATCTCCCATGCTCCACCTCCGTTGTGAGGGTAGTATGCGCAGGACCGGGCGGAATATCCGGTGGGCACGGAAAAAACAGGGCGGAGCCGTACCGGCTCCGCCCTGGGATCACTCCACGATGCTGATGGCGTTGACAGGACAGCCGTCCCGGGCCTCCTGGGCACTGGACAGCTGGTTCTCCGGGACCTCGCCGCCGTGGGCCAGACCGTCGTCCCCCATGGTAAAGCATACGGGACAGGTGCCGGCGCACAGACCGCAGCCGATGCAGTTCTCGTTGACTGTCGCGTTCATAAAAAGCCTCCTTTATTGATTCTGTCCCCGGTTCGGCGCTGCCGGTCCGGGAATGTGCCTGTTTGCAGACGAAGCTAGTATCTCTCGTTTTTTCGCTTTCAAACCGGAGGCAGTTCCGGCTGTGCAGCCGGATACTTGTGCAGAGTGCAGTTAAGAAGGCGGCCGGCTTTGGTAAAAATGTTGAAAATACACAAAAGTCTTGACAGAAATCAAAAAATGTTGTACAGTATAGACACAGGAAAGGAGTGAGTCCCATGGGCTAGGTAAGTCCAAGAGATTCCCTAATTCCCGCACCGTTCGGAATCGAGAACCTTTTTAGTGACCGTGCAAACTCCGGAAGATCCCCAAAGACGAAACACACTCACTAGGCTGAGCAGCACGAGACCGCTCTGGAAAATTTAGAGCAATGATCTGCGTGTACCGATTGTTTTATGGATTGGAGCATATCCCTGAGTTTCCCGATTTCCCAGCGTTTCCGGCATCCGAACGGTAATTCCAAAGCAAGCTGGAGGTAGACATTTTGGAAAATCCGATCCACGTGTAGGCCCCCCATTCGCCGCTGGAGCGAGTGGGGGGTTATGTTTTTGAGATAGGCCGCCGCAAAACGAGAGACGGGGTGGAGGGAGACGCTTCCAGCCTGTATTTTTTTGTCAAAATTGAAGACGCGGCAGGCAAAGCCTGCCGCGTCTTCAAACAGAAGTGGTTGGGAAGATTACTTGTTGTCCACGGAATACATATAAGCGATCAGCTCCACCATCTTGTTGGCGTAGCCGCACTCGTTGTCGTACCAGGAGACAACCTTCACAAAGGTGTCGGTCAGGGACAGGCCGGCCTTCTTATCGAAGATGGAGGTCCGGGCATCGCCCAGGAAGTCGGAGGAGACCACGTCCTCGTCGGTATAGCCCAGAACGCCCTTCAGCTCACCCTCGCTGGCCTCCTTCATAGCCTTGCAGATGTCCTCGTAGGTGGCGGGCTTCGCCAGCTTGGCGGTCAGATCCACCACGGACACGTCCAGAGTGGGAACGCGCATGGAAATGCCGGTCAGCTTGCCGTTGAGCTCGGGAATGACCTTGCCCACAGCCTTGGCGGCGCCGGTGGAGGAGGGGATGATGTTGCCGGTGGCGGCGCGGCCGCCGCGCCAATCCTTCAGGGAGGGGCCGTCAACGGTCTTCTGGGTGGCGGTGGTGGAGTGAACGGTGGTCATCAGGCCCTCGGTGATGCCCCAGTTGTCGTTGAGGACCTTGGCGATGGGGGCCAGGCAGTTGGTGGTGCAGGAGGCGTTGGACACGAAGGTCATGTCGGAGGTGTACTTCTGGTTATTGACGCCCATGACAAACATGGGGGTGTCGTCCTTGGAGGGAGCGCCCATGATGACGTGCTTGGCGCCGGCGTCGATATGGCCCTGGCACTTGCTCTTCTCCAGGTGCTGGCCGGTGCACTCGCAGATATACTCGGCGCCCACGCTGGCCCAGGGAATGTCGCCGACTTCCTTGGCGGTGAAGACCTTGAACTCCTTGCCGTCCACCACCAGGGCGTCGGCGGTGTAGGAGACCTCGCCGGGGAACTTGCCGTGCACAGAGTCATACTTCAGCATATAGGCCATATACTCGGGATTCATAAAGGGATCGTTCAGGCCAACGACCTCAACGTCGTCACGCTTCAGAGCGGCGCGGAACACGATGCGGCCGATGCGGCCAAACCCATTGATACCAATCTTAGCTTTCATAGATGTTTGCTCCTTCTTCATTTAATATATAGTGTCTGCAATGTCAAAACGTTTGCGTAAACGATTTGCCTAATCGATTTTCCAGAAGTATCGTACCACACTGTCAGCTTTTTGACAATTGTCATTTCAGATAACAATCACTGTGCAGGGTTGTTAATTTTTGATAATAAAATCTCAAAAAATATGGGATTTGCGGAAAATGCCGGGGAAAAAACTTGACGAAAAAGAGGGAGTATTTTATACTGCTAATTGATTACGCAAATTGGGTTACGCAAAGAAAACGAACTTTGCGCAAGGAGTGGGCAAAATGAAAGTGACCATCAGCGATGTGGCCCGGCTGGCGGGGGTATCCACCGCCACGGTGTCCCACACGATCAATAATACGCGCTACGTCTCCGGAGAGACCAAGGAGAAAGTCTATCAGGCCATAAAGGAGCTGGGCTACACGCCGGACGCCTCCGCCCGCAGCTTCCGCACGGGGAAGAAGAAGACAATCGGCTTTATTGTGCCGGATATATCCAACAAATTTTTCGCCACCATGATCGAGGGGGTGGAGAACCAGCTCTCCGCCCGGGGCTACCACTTGATTATCGCCAACACCAAGGAGAACATGGAGCGGGAGGAGAACACGATCCGCCTGCTGACCGCGGGACTGGTGGACGGGCTGCTGATTGCCAGCACCATTGACGACTTCGCCCGCTTTGACAGCCTGATTCCCGCCGGTTTCCCGGTGGTGCTGGTGGACCGCACCTTTGAGGAGAAGAAATATTCCTCCATCTGTGTGTCCAACTTTCAGCCCATCTACCGCAGCGTGTGCCGCCTGGCGGGGAAGGGAGCCCGCCGGGTGGGCATTATCGGCGGGCTGCCCCGGCTGTCCACCACCAAGGAGCGGATTTTCGCCTACCAGCAGGCGGTGGCGGACTGCGGCCTGGTCCAGGAGGAGGGACTGATCCAGTACGGCGATTCCATGGAGAACAGCGCCCGGGTCTGTCTGGAGAAGCTGCTGGCGCTGGGGTGCGACGCCCTGATTGTCTGCCAGGGCCTGATGTCCCTGGAGACCATCAGCTATCTGAACCTGAAAAATATCCGGCTGGCCGAGGACATCGATCTGGTCAGCTTCGTAGATTATGATTACGATTTTTATCAGCTTTATTCCAGCCGGATGGATTCCATCATCCAGCCGGTGGAGGAGCTGGGCATTGCCGCCGGGGAGCAGATTCTGCGGCGGGTGGAGGAGCCGGAGGCGCCGGTGTTTGAAAAGGTGCTGACCTCCGCTTACAAGCCCTGCGACCTGTCGGCCCAGGGCCGTTCGGACCGCTGAGACGGCAGCGGCATTAAGAATATAGGGGGAATTTTTATGGATACCCGTATCGAGCGCGACACCATGGGGGAGATTGCCGTTCCGGCGGAACACCACTGGGGGGCCCAGACCCAGCGAAGCCTGGAGAATTTTAAAATCGGCGGCCAGAGGCAGCCGAAAGAGATTATCACCGCCTTCGCCTATTTGAAGGAGGCCTGCGCGCAGGCAAACGCCCAGGCCGGCAAGCTGACGGAAGCCCAGGCCGCCGCCATAGCCGCCGTCTGCGGAGAGATCCGGGCGGGGAAGTGGGACCAGGAGTTCCCCCTGGTGGTGTGGCAGACCGGCAGCGGCACCCAGACCAACATGAATGTCAATGAAGTCATTGCCCGCTTGACACAGGAAAGGGGTATAGCTTTACATCCAAACGACCATGTCAACGCCTCCCAGTCCAGCAACGACACCTACCCCTCCGCCCTGCATATCGCGGCATCGCTGGCGGTGGCGGAGCGGGTGCTCCCCGCGGCGGAGCGTCTGGCGGCGGCGTTTTATAAGCTGGAGACGGCGTACCCGGACCTGATCCGCATTGGCCGCACCCACTTACAGGACGCCACGCCGTTGAAGTTCGCCCAGGAGGTCTCCGGCTGGCGGGAGCTGGTGGAGGCCCCCTGCCGGATGCTGCGCGCTTCACTGGAGGAGCTGCGGCGCCTTGCCATTGGAGGCACCGCCGTGGGCACCGGCCTCAACGCCCCCAAGGGCTACGACGGGATGGTCTGCGGAGAGCTGCGGGCCCTGACGGGGTTCTCCTTCCGGCCCGACGGGAACAAGTTCCACGCCCTCACCAGCAAGGACGCGCTGGTCTTTGCCCACGGGGCCCTGAAAGCCCTGGCGGCAAACCTCATGAAGATCGCCAACGACATCCGCTGGGAGGCCAGCGGGCCCCGGTGCGGCATGGGGGAGCTTCATATCCCGGAGAATGAGCCCGGCAGCTCCATCATGCCCGGCAAGGTGAACCCGACCCAGTGTGAGGCCGTTACCATGGCGGCGGTGCAGGTAATGGGCAATGACGCGGCCATCGGCTTTGCCGCCAGCCAGGGGAACTTCCAGCTCAACGTGTTTCTGCCGGTGTCGGCGTATAACTTCCTGCTCTCCGCCAATCTGCTCTCAGACGCCATGGACTCGTTCCGAACCCACTGTGTGGAGGGGATTACTCCCGACGTGGAGAAAATGGAGGAAAATCTGAACAACTCTTTGATGCTGGTGACCTGCCTGACGCCGAAGACCGGCTATGAGCGGGCGGCGGCGTGCGCAAAGAAGGCCCTTCGCGACGGCACGACGCTGAAAGAGGCGGCGCTGGCCCTGGGACTCCTGACGGAGGAGGAGTTTGACGAGACGGTGCGGCCGGAGAAAATGGTATAAATATAAGGAAGTGGGGACGGCGGCGCCGCCCTCACTTTTCCATTCCGAAGAGAGTGCGCTGGTCGGTGAATCCCGTGAGATAGTCCAGGCTGGTGCGGTGGATGTCCGCGATGCCGCAGATTACCTCCAGCGGAATATCGGACGTTCCGCGCTCGTAGCCGGAATAGGTGCTGCGGCCGATTTGCAGCAGCTCCGCCATTTGCCGCTGAGTCAGGTGCTGTTCCAGCCGCAGTTCCCGGATGCGCTTGAATTGCATGAAATCCCTCCTATAGTGATAGCAAAGTGCCAATACCTAGTATAAGGTGTTGGCACTTTGCTGTCAATACTCTGTGCGAAATGTTTTTAGTGATATAGTGTTGTCACTAAGACAACAAGGAGATATATTTATGCCATCAAAATTGCCGCAATATGGGCTCCGCATTCCTAAGGAAATTATGGACAAATTGAAGTATATTGCAAACTACAGTGGACGCTCCGCCAATAAAGAGATTGAGCAGTTGATTTTAGCCCATATCGAGAGGTGGGAGCGGGAACATGGACCGATTACCTTCGACGATGGTTTTGTTCCCAGGTCCCGGTCATAAGTCGTAAACTTGCGGGAAAGCCGGGTTGCCTAGGGCGCAGTTTCTATAGGGTGTTTTACCGGGAGTCCGGTATTTGGGGGGAGACGGGCGATGGATTATCGCCCCTACAAGGTATTCTCCTGAAAACCCCCGGTTATTGGGGAGGATGGCCCGGTCAGGGGACCGGGCCCCACAGGCAGTCTACCGAAAGTGCCGGGGGCTGCGGGGAACGGGCCGTCCCGCACGGCACCGGCCATGCGCGAAGCGCGGGAAGAGAAGACCGTCCCTGCGTCTACCCATCAAATTTCCTCAGCAGCCCCGATGAATGGAGTGCACTCCCGCAAGGACTAAAAAGTCTTTTTCTCTTTTCCCCGCGAGGGGGACGCCGCAGTCCTAAGCGGCAAAGCCGCCAAGGTCTGCGCAGTGGACCGTGCACGGCCCGCCAAGGTGAGCCGCAAAGCGGCGAGAAGGCCCTCTGGAGGGTTTTCTCTTTTTCTGCGCTCAGAAAGGGAGGGGCCCCCGCCGGAGCCCAGCGCAGCGGGTCCGGTGGGGAGAGGAGGAAGGAACGGAGCTTGAGCGGAATTTTCGGCTTTAGCCGGAAATGGAGCGGCGGAGTTTCTTCCGACGACATGGGGGGGTGCAGATGGACCAGCCATCATCATGGCTGAATCCACCCTGCCCGTCAGGGCAAGTAAAAACCACCCCCGCCTGAAGGGCGGTTCCACCCCATCCCGCCCCCCGTGGGGCGGTTTTCATTGCCATACTCTCTCAGAATATGCAAAATTCCCCTGCGCCCCGCCGGATTCTTGTACAATCTCACAATTGAATAAATATGCATATAGGGCGTATAATGCATCTATCATCCAACAACAAAAGAGGGAGGACCCTATTATGAAAAATAAGAACGATATTAAAAAAATTGTGCTGGCCTATTCCGGCGGCCTGGATACATCCATCATCATCCCCTGGCTGAAAGAGAATTACAACAACCCGGAGATCATCGCCGTGGCCGCCGACGTGGGCCAGGGGGACGAGCTGGAGGGTCTGGAGGAGAAGGCCGTCAAGACCGGCGCCAGCAAGCTGTACATCGCCGACCTCACCGACGAGATGGTGGACGACGTCATCATCCCCTCTCTGAAAATGGGCGCCAGCTACGAGCAGTATCTGCTGGGCACCGCCTTCGCCCGGCCCATCATCGGCAAGAAGCTGGTGGAGATCGCCAAGGCTGAGGGGGCCGACGCCATCGCCCACGGCTGCACCGGCAAGGGCAACGACCAGGTGCGGTTTGAGCTGGCCATCAAGCGCTTCGCCCCGGAGATGACCATCATCGCCCCCTGGCGGGAGTGGGACATCAAGGGCCGGGACGAGGAGATCGACTACGCCGAGGCCCACAACGTCCCCCTGAAGATCAGCCGGGAAACCAACTACTCCAAGGACAAGAACCTGTGGCACCTGAGCCACGAGGGCCTGGACCTGGAGGACCCGGCCAACGAGCCCCTGTACGACAAGCCCGGCTTCCTGGAGATGGGCGTCTCCCCCGCCACGGCGCCCGACGCGCCCGCCTATGTGACCCTGGACTTTGTCAAGGGCGTGCCCGTGGCTATCGACGGCGAGAAGATGAAGGCCAGCGACATCATCCGCAAGCTGAACAAGCTGGGCGGTGACAACGGCATCGGCCTGCTGGACATCGTGGAGAACCGGCTGGTGGGCATGAAGGACCGCGGCGTCTATGAGACCCCCGGCGGCACCATTCTCTACAAGGCCCACCAGTGTCTGGAGATGATCACCGTGGACAAGGACACCGCCCACATGAAGAGCAAGCTGGCGGTGGACTTCGCGGACCTCATCTACAACGGCAAGTGGTTCACCCCCCTGCGGGAGGCCCTCAGCGCCTTTGCTGATAAGACCCAGGAGCACGTCACCGGCAGCGTGAAGCTCAAGCTCTACAAGGGCAACATCATCACCGCCTCCATCACCTCCCCCGAGAGCCTGTATTCCGAGGAGCTGGTGACCTTCAACGAGAGCAGCTACGACCAGACCAACGCCACGGGCTTCATCAACCTGTGGGGCCTGCCCGATACCGTGCTGGCATTGAGAGAGCAAGGGAAGCTGTAAGCGCTTCTAAGGGGGCGCGGGCTCCATTGCCGGCCTGAGAGCCGCCCCGCGCGGGCTGCCCGCGGTTCTATACGGCGAAAATTTTCTGTTCAGGAGGAATCCCTAATTATGAAACTATGGTCCGGACGGTTTGCCAAGGACACCGATGCCCTGGTCAATGAACTCAACGCGTCCATCTCTTTCGACCAGCGGCTCTATCGAGAGGACATCCAGGGCAGTCTGGCCCACGCCCGGATGCTGGGTGACTGCGGCGTTATCTCCGCGGAGGACGCGGCCGCCATCAGGGAGGGATTACAGGGCATTCTCCGGGACATCGAGGCGGGGAAGGTGGAGTTCACCGCCGACAACGAGGACATCCATATGAACGTGGAGGCCCTGCTCACCGCCCGCATCGGCGACGCGGGGAAGCGGCTCCACACCGCGCGGTCCCGGAATGACCAGGTGGCCCTGGACTTTCGGATGTACGTCCGGGGGCAGATCCCCGTCATTGTGGAGCAGCTGCTGGAGCTGGAGCGGGTCCTCTGCAAGCAGGCGCGGCGGTATCAGAGCGCCGTCATGCCGGGATACACCCACCTCCAGCGGGCCCAGCCCATCTCCTTTGCCCAGCACCTTATGGCCTACGCCCAGATGTTTGCCCGGGACGTCACCCGGCTGGAGGACTGTGGGAAGCGGCTGAATCAGTGCCCTCTGGGCTCCGGCGCCCTGGCGGGCACCACCTATCCCATCGACCGCTTCCAAACGGCGGCGGCCCTGGGCTTTGACGCCCCCATGGGCAACTCCCTGGACGGCGTCTCCGACCGGGACTACGCCCTGGAGCTGCTGTCGGACCTCTCTATCCTAATGATGCACCTGAGCCGCTTCGCCGAGGAGGTGATCCTCTGGTGCAGCTGGGAGTTCAAGTTCATCGAGCTGGACGACGCCTACGCCACCGGCTCCAGCATCATGCCCCAGAAGAAGAACCCGGACGTGGCGGAGCTGGTCCGGGGCAAGACGGGCCGGGTCTACGGCGACCTCATGGGCCTTCTGACTGTCATGAAGGGCTTGCCTCTGGCCTATAATAAGGACATGCAGGAGGACAAGGAGCCGGTGTTTGACGCCATTGACACCGTGGAGATGTGCCTGCCGGTGTTTGCCCGGATGCTGGATACCATGACTGTCCGCGCGGACAATATGCGCGCGGCGGCGGGCCGGGGCTTTATCAATGCCACCGACTGCGCCGACTACCTTACCAAGAAGGGGATGGCCTTCCGGGACGCCTACACGGTGACGGGCCGCCTGGTGGCGGAGTGCGCCGCCAGGGAGAAGACGCTGGAGGAGCTGACCCTGGCGGAGCTGAGGGCCGTCTCGGACCTCTTCGGGGAGGACGTGTTCGAGGCCTTGAAGCTGGAGAACTGCATGGCCTTGCGGGGGAGCTTCGGCGGTCCGGCGGTCTTGGAGACCGCGCGGCAGATTGAGGAGATGGAGCGGTTCGCGGACGCCCGCGGGACCTGACGTTTTTTAGGAGTGATCGAATATGGGGAAGCCCATCGTCTATATCGACGGCAGAGAGGGCACCACCGGTCTCCAGATCTATGACCGTCTGGCGGCCCGGGAGGACGTCCGGCTCCTCCTGATTGAGGAGGAAAAGCGCAAGGACCCCGCGGAGCGAGCCCGGCTGATGAATCAGGCGGATATTGTTTTTCTCTGCCTGCCGGACGCCGCCGCGGTGGAGGCTGTGGAGCTGGTGACGAATCCCGGTACCCGGATCATCGACTGCTCCACCGCCCACCGGGTGGCCCCCGGCTGGGTCTATGGATTCCCGGAGCTCCACGGCCAGCGGGGGAGGATTGCGGGCGCCAAACGGGTGGCCAACCCGGGGTGCTACGCCACGGGGTTTCTGGCCCTGGCGCGGCCCCTGGTGGAGGAGGGCGTGCTCCCCGCCGGGGCCCGGCTGACCTGCCACGCCCTCTCCGGCTATACCGGCGGGGGGAAAAAGGCCATCGCCCAGTACGCCGCCCCGGACCGGGACATAGAGCTGGAGAGCCCCCGGCATTACGCCGTTACCCTGGCCCACAAGCACCTGCCTGAGATGGCGGCGGTGGCCGGACTGGACTGTCCCCCGCTGTTCACGCCCATGATCTGCGGCTATCCCCAGGGGATGGTGGTGACGGTGCCCCTGTGGCTGGACCAGCTAAACGGGGAGCAGTCCGTGGATACCCTGCGGGAGCTGTACGGCGGCTACTACGGCGGCAGCCCTGTGGTGGAGCTGCGCCCGGCGGACGCCCCCGCCTGCGGTTTTATCGGCTCCAACAATCTGGCGGGGAAGGACCTCCTCCAGATCTTCGTCAACGGCAGCCGGCAGGCGGTGATGCTCTCCGCCCGTCTGGACAACCTGGGCAAGGGCGCCAGCGGCGCGGCGGTGCAGAACATGAACCTGATGCTGGGCTTTGAGGAGACCGCGGGACTGAGCCTGTAAAAGATTTTCGTGCACCTTTTTCAAAAGGCGGCGGGATGCGGGGGCTCTGCCCCCTTCGGGTTCAGGCGAAGCGAGCCTGCTGCCCTCACCGGCATTCCAACAAACGCGAAGAATAACGAGGTACGGAAGTATGCTGAACTTCATTGACGGCGGCGTCTGCGCCGCCCAGGGTTTCCGGGCCGCCGGCGTCCATGTGGGCGTCAAGACCCACGCCGCCTGGAAAAAGGACGTGGCGCTCATTGTCTCCGACGTGGACTGCGCCGCGGCGGCGGTGTTCACAAAGAACGTGGTGAAGGCCGCTCCCATCCACGTGGATATGGCCCACCTCAAGGACGGCAGGGCCAGGGCCATCATCGCCAACAGCGGCAACGCCAACGCCTGCGCCCCTCACGGAGAGGAGTACGCGGAGCGGATGTGCGCCGCGGCGGCAAAGGCCGTGGGCTGTGAGGCCGGGGACGTTCTGGTGAGCTCCACCGGCGTCATCGGTCAGACCATCAATATCCAGGTGATCGAGGAGGGCGTTCCAGCGCTGTACGAGGCCCTGGAGGCTTCTCCGGAGGGCAGCGATGCCGCCGCCCACGCCATCATGACCACCGACACGCAGAAGAAGGAGGCGGCGGTGGAAACCGTTGTGGGCGGGAAGACCGTCCGCCTGGGCGGCATCGCCAAGGGCAGCGGCATGATCCACCCCAACATGGGCACCATGCTCTGCTTCCTCACCACCGACTGTGCTATCTCCTCCGCCATGATCAAGACTGCCCTGCTGGAGACGGTGAACGTCAGTTTCAACCGCATCAGTGTGGACGGCGACACCTCCACCAACGACAGCTGCGTTGTCCTGGCCAACGGTTTGGCGGGCAACGGAGAGATCAGGGAGAAGGGGCCGGATTATGAGGCCTTCCTGGCGGCGCTGCGGTCGCTGTGCGTGGAGCTTGCCAAAAAGATGGCCTCCGACGGCGAGGGAGCCAAGCACCTCATCACCTGTGCCGTCTCCGGCGCAAGGGACGAGCGGTCGGCGGAGACCATTGCCAAGTCCGTCATCTCCTCCACTCTGACTAAGGCCGCCATCTTCGGTGCCGACGCCAACTGGGGCCGGGTCCTGTGCGCCATGGGGTACTCGGGAGAGGACTTTGACCCGGACAGGGTGGACGTCCGCTTTGCCAGCGCCGCCGGGGAGATCATGGTGTGTGAGAAGGGCCGGGGTCTGGACTTTGACGAGGCAGCGGCTAAGAAGATCCTGACGGAGCACGACGTGGAGATCTTGATCTCCATGGGCCAGGGCGAGGGAAGCTGCACCTGCTGGGGCTGCGACATCACCTACGACTATATCAAGATCAACGGCGATTACAGGACGTAGGGGGCCTTCGGCCTGTTTTGCCGGAGGCAGGGCCTCCGATGGTAGGCGCGCTGACAGGCGGCAACACCTGGTCCGTCAACCTTTTTGACGCCTCCTGGCGGGACGACGGCATCCGGCTCCTGCTGAACTGCGGCGTGTCCCTGTCCGGGACCGCCGCGGCCCTCCTCCGGGAGCGCAGGGGCAGGCAGCGCCGCGTCCCTCCTGAATCCTTGAAGAAAAGAGCTGATCCATATGTCCTCCCACGAACAGCAGGCACAGACCCTCATTGAGGCCCTGCCCTATATTCAAAAATTCACCGGCAAGACCGTGGTGATAAAATACGGCGGCAACGCCATGGTGTCCGACACCCTGCGCCGCTCCGTTATGAGCGACATTGTGCTTTTGAACCTGGTGGGCATCCGGGTGGTGGCGGTCCACGGCGGCGGACCGGAGATCTCCGCCATGCTGAAGATGATCGGCCACGAGTCGAAGTTTGTGGACGGCCTGCGCTATACCGACGCCACCACCATGGACGTGGTCCAGGCCATCCTCTGCGGCAAGGTTAACAAGGACCTGGTGTCTCAGCTCAGCCGTCTGGGCGGGCAGGCTATCGGACTGTGCGGCATGGACGGCGGCCTCTTCCAGGCGGTGCAGCTGGACGAGAAGTACGGCCTGGTGGGCCGGATCACCGGTGTGAACCCCGCCCCGGTGGAAAACGCCCTGGTCAGCGGCTACATCCCCATTGTGGCCACTGTGGCCCAGGGGACGGACAGCGACACCGTCTACAACATCAACGCCGACACCGCCGCGGCGAAGCTGGCGGCGGCCCTCCACGCGGAGAAGCTGATCCTCCTCACCGACGTCCGGGGCCTCCTCCGGGACCCCCGGGACGAGGAGACGCTGATCCATGTGGTCCGCACCGGCGAAGTGCCGGAGCTCATGGAGCAAGGCGTGATCTCCGGGGGGATGATCCCCAAGATGGAGTGCTGCGTGGACGCCATCCGCGGCGGTGTGGAGCGGGTCCACATTCTGGACGGCCGCATTCCCCACTCGATTCTGATTGAGCTGCTCAGTGACCGGGGCATCGGCACTATGCTGAAAAGGGAGGAATGAACATGACTTCTCAGGAGATCAAGAGCCTGACTCATCAGTATATCATGAACACCTACGGCCGCTTTCCGGTGGCTGTGGACCACGGCCAGGGCGCGCGGCTCTATGACCCGGAGGGCCGGGAGTACATCGACTTTACCAGCGGCATCGGCGTCACGGACCTGGGCTACGGGTACCAGCCCTGGGCGGAGGCCGTGGCGGTCCAGGCCGGGAAGCTGAACCATGTCTCCAACCTCTTTTACACGGAGACTCCCGCCCGTCTGGCGGAGGTTTTGTGCAAACGCACCGGGGAGAGCTGCGTCTTCTTCGCCAACGGCGGCGGGGAGGCCAACGAAGGCATGATCAAACTGGCCCGGAAGTACAGCTTTGACAAGTACGGCCAGGGGCGCGCCGCCATCATCACCCTGAAAAACTCCTTCCACGGCCGCACCATCACCACCTTGAAGGCCACGGGGCAGGACGTGTTCCACAACTACTTCTTCCCCTTTACCGAGGGCTTCCGCTACGCCGAGGCCAACGACCTCCGCGGGCTGGAGGCCTCCGCCGGAGACGACGTGTGCGCCGTCATGGTGGAGCTGGTCCAGGGAGAGGGCGGCGTGCTGCCCCTGGACCAGGCGTATGTCAAAGACCTGGCGGCGCTCTGCGCCGAGAGGGACTGGCTGCTGCTGGCGGACGAGGTCCAGACCGGCGTGGGCCGTACGGGGAGCCTCTTCGCCTTCCAGCAGTACGGCATTGTGCCCGATGCGGTGTCCTTTGCCAAGGGCATCGCCGGGGGACTGCCCATGAGCGGTGTTCTGGCCAATGAGAAGTGCCGGGACGTGCTGGGCCCCGGCACCCACGCCACCACTTTCGGCGCCAACCCCGTCTGCGCCGCCGCGGGATTGGTGGTGCAGGAGACCCTCACCGATGCCTTTTTGGAGGAGGTCAAGGCCAAGGGCGGCTACCTCCGCAAGGGCATCGAGTCCCTGGACCTGCCCTGCTTCGGAAAGACCCGGGGCTTAGGGCTGATGATCGGCGTCGAGGTCAAGGATGGCTTTACCAACAAGGACATCGCGAACCGGCTCATTGAAAACGGCCTCCTGGTGCTGACCGCGGGCCCCGGCATGCGTTTGCTGCCGCCCCTGGTCATCACGAGGGAGGAGATGGACAAGGGCCTGGAGATCATGAGAAAAACGCTCTCTTAAAAAACCCTCTCTCCGGCGCTCCGCCGGAGGTGGCATTTACCTTTACAGTTCCAATCGCTATCATATTTACATTGGCATTAGCGGGAAAATCCTGGTGGATTTTCGGCGGAATCGCGCGCTTTCGTGAAGTGCGAAGCGGCTCCGCCGCCGCTTTGCGGGAAAGGATGTAACGCCCATGGAAAACCACACCCATTTTTTAAAGCTCCTGGACTTCACCCCGGCGGAGATCCGGAGGTTTCTGGATACCGCCGCCGATCTGAAAGCCAAGAAGAAAGCGGGCGTCTCCCACCGGTATTTAGAGGGCAGAAACGTGGCGCTGATCTTTGAGAAGACCTCCACCCGCACCCGCTGCGCCTTTGAGGTGGCGGCCCAGGATCTGGGGATGGGCTCCACCTATCTGGGGCCCACCGGCTCCCAGATTGGCGTCAAAGAGTCCATCGCCGACACCGCCCGGGTGCTGGGGCGGATGTACGACGGCATCGAGTACCGGGGCTTCGGGCAGGAGCTGGTGGAAGAGCTGGCCGCCCACGCCGGGGTGCCGGTGTTCAACGGACTGACCAACGAATTCCACCCCACCCAGATTTTGGCGGATTTCCTCACCGTCCGGGAGCACTTTGGGAAGCTGGAGGGCATAAAGCTGGTGTATCTGGGAGACGCCCGGTTCAACATGGGCAACAGCCTGATGGTGGGCTGCGCCAAGATGGGGATGCACTTTGTGGCCTGCGCCCCGGCGGCCTATATGCCGGACCCGGCTCTGGTGGAGACCTGTCAGGCCATCGCCAAAGAGACCAGGGCGGTGCTGGAGTTCATCCAGGACCCCTTGGAGGCGACGAAGGGCGCCGACGTGCTGTACACGGACGTGTGGGTCTCCATGGGCGAGCCCGTGGAGGTCTGGCAGGAGCGCATCGAGGCCCTGGCCCCCTACCAGGTGACAAAGGCCCTGATGGACAACGCCGGCCCCCAGTGCCGCTTTATGCACTGCCTGCCCGCTTACCACGACCACAGAACCATGGTGGGAAAGGAGATGGGCGAGAAGTTCGGCCGCGGCGCCATGGAGGTCACCGACGAGGTGTTCGAGTCCCCGGCCTCCATCGTCTTTGACGAGGCAGAGAACCGGATGCACACCATCAAGGCGGTTATGTATGAGCTGATGAAATAGCCCAAAAGGCCCTCCGGCAAAGCCGGAGGGCCTTTCTTCCAAAATCGGCTTGACAGCCGCCGTGCGCCCTCTTATTATAGTATAATCAGTAAACTTGAAGGGCGTCTTTGGCGCTTTTCAGCAGCGGTTTCCGCCGCGGCCGGGAAAAGCGCCAATTTGGCGGCTTCCGCGCCGCCGGCGGCACCGCGACAGAAAACGGAGAAGAGGAGAGGGTTTCATGGAACGTTCCGCCGGCATGCTGCTGCCGATTTTTTCCCTGCCGGGTGATTATGGCGCCGGTGTTCTGGGGGCGGAGGCCCGGGAATTTGTAGATTTTCTCCACGCCGCCGGCCAGAAGTGGTGGCAGATCCTGCCCATCGGCCCCACCGGGGCGGGCAATTCCCCCTACACCAGCGAGTCCACCTTCGCGGGCAACCCGCTGCTGATCGATCCGGAGCGCCTGGCGGCGGAGGGCCTGCTGGACCGTGCCGACCTGGAGGGGGCCAAGCTCCCGCCCTCGGATCAGATTGACTACGGGGCGCTGTACCGGCTGAGGGAGCCGCTGCTGCGCAAGGCCTTTCAGCGGGCCAGAGGGAAGGGGGACGAGGCCGTCCGGGCCTTCTCGGAGAGCCGCCCGTGGCTGCGGGAGTACGTGCTGTACCGGGCCGCCAAGATTCACTTCCGGAACGCCGCCTGGTTTGACTGGCCCGACGAGGGCCTGCGCCGCCATGAGCCGGAGGCGCTGGAGCGCTGGCGGCGGGAGCTGCGGGAGGATGTGGACTTCCGCTCCTACGTGCAGTTCTGGTTTTTCACCCAGTGGGAGGAGCTGAAGGCGTACGCCAATGAGCGGGGCGTGAAGATCATCGGCGACATGCCCATCTACGTCTCCCTGGACTCCGCCGATGTGTGGTCGGAGCGGAAGGAGTTCCTGCTGGACGGCGAGGGCCGTCCCTCCAAGGTGGCGGGGGTGCCGCCGGACTACTTCTCCCAGGAGGGCCAGCTCTGGGGCAATCCCCTGTACAACTGGGAGGCCATGAAGCGGGACGGCTTTGGCTGGTGGATCCGCCGGGTGGAGGGGGCCAGCAGGCTCTTCGACGCCATCCGCATCGACCACTTCCGGGGCCTGGAGAGCTACTGGGCCGTCCCCGCCGGGTCCGACACCGCCAAGGCAGGGACCTGGGAGAAGGGTCCTGGCATGGATCTGCTGCGGGTGCTCACCAGCTGGTTCCCCCAGACCACCTATATCGCCGAGGACCTGGGGATTCTCACCGACGACGTCCACCGCCTGCGGGAGGAGGCGGGCCTGCCGGGGATGAAGGTGCTGGAGTTTGCCTTCTCCGGCCCGGACAACGCCTACCTGCCCCACCACTACCGGCCCGGCTGCATCTGCTATACCGGCACCCATGACAACGACACTGCCGCGGGCTGGTACGCCCATGCCTCCCGGGAGGAGCGGGCCTTTGTGAGGAGGTATCTGGGGGCGTCGGATGGGAAGAGCGCCGTGGAGGCCCTGCTGCGGTGCGGCCAGGGCAGCGTGGCGGAGCTGTTCGTGGCCCAGATGCAGGACTACCTGGGCCTTGGCAGCGAGGCGCGGCTCAACGTCCCCGGCGTGGCGGAGGGCAACTGGCGCTGGCGGCTGCTGCCCGGCCAGGCCACGGAGCGGCTGGCGGAGGAGATCCGCGCCATGACGGCGGCTTTCAGCCGGTGCTGAGATGAGAACAGACAGCGGAGACGGTCCCAGAAGGGGACGTCTCCGCTGTTATATTGCGCTCACAGCACCATCAGCAGCGTTCCCGCGCCGATGAGGACGCAGCCCGCCAGGGATTTTGCGGTGAACTTCTCATGAAGAAAGACGAAGGCCAGCGCCAGGGTGATGACCACGCTGAGCTTGTCAATGGGCACCACCTTGGAGGCCTCGCCGATCTGGAGAGCCCGGTAGTAACACAGCCAGGAGGCCCCGGTGGCAAGGCCCGAGAGGATCAAAAAGAGCCAGCTCTTCCGGCTGATGTCCGTGACGCCGCCCTGGGTGTTGGTGAGGAACACCATGCCCCAGGCCATCACCAGCACCACGGCGGTGCGGATGGCGGTGGCCAGGTTGGAGGGAACCCCCTCAATGCCCACCTTTGCCAAAATGGAGGTCAGGGCGGCGAAGACCGCCGACAAAAGCGCCAAGACAAACCACATAACAGCGAGCTCCTTCCAGCGTGATTTCCGGCGCCGGTGTCAAAGGGGCTTTTCCATGGCTACGTGGGGCACCGGGGCGCACTCCATGATGAAAACCTCGCTGGTGGTCTCGTAGCCGCGGTGAGCGTAGAAGGGCTGGGCCGTCACCCGGGCGTCTAAGTACATGGTCTTTCCGCCCTGCTCCGCCGCCATGGCCTCCATGCGGTCCAGCAGCTCCCCGCCGATGCCGCTGCCCTGGAGGTGGAAGTCCACGCAGAGATACTCCACCTTGAATACGTCCTTGTGGCTCATGACGCCTACGCCCAGGAGCTGTCCGCCGTCAAAAGAGCCGATGATGGCGGATGCGCTCTCATGGCTGAAATCCTCTTTGTGAATATCCAGCCCCAGGGGAATCCGCATGACCCGGTTCCGCAGCTCCAGGGTCTCCAGGTACTCCGCCGAGCCGTATTCGATGGGCTTGATCTGCCGCATATGGCTGCCTCCTCAAAACCAGTATTGTACTGAAAAATTATAGCACACAGAATGCGCCCTGGCAAGGCGGGACGGGAAGAATTTACAGTTTTGGCGTTCACGTCTCAGTCCGGCGGCCTGGGAGGCGCGCCGCCGGCCGAACCTTTGGCGGTTTGATGAGGACCGATTGCGGGAGGCGGGATTTTGTGGTATGATAAAAGCAATCGGCTTGAATTTGAGCGGTCATCTGTTTGTTAGGAGATTCGGATTATGACGAAGCAGAATACTTATATCGTAATGTCGCTTTTTATATTCTCGGTGTCAGTAGGGTTCATAGACGCTGTCATACACCCCGGCTATTTTGTCAAAATACCGATTAAGATTCTCTTCTTTTTGATCTTTCCCATTATATTTTTTGCTGCCAACAAAGCGGATTTCAGCGAGTTCAAAAAAATATTTATTTTCAGGAGAGGCGGACTTTTCAGGTCGCTGCTCCTTGGAGCCGCGATTTACGCAGTCATCGTACTGGGCTACTTTTTGACGCGGAATATCATAGATTTTTCCAATGTCACATCAAATTTAACGGCGGGAATGGGGATTACGGCCGATAATTTCATCTATGTGTCGCTGTATATTTCATTCATGAATTCCTTTTTGGAGGAGTTCTTTTTCCGGGGCTATGGGTTTATGACGCTGAAAAAATACACGGGCAGAAAATTCGCCTATCTATTCAGCTCGTCGGTATTTGCGGCGTATCATGTCGGCATGCTGATTGGAATGTTTCGTATCGGCGCGCTGTTGCTGCTGCTTTTGGGACTGATTGCCGGAGGATGCATTTTCAACCGCCTGAATGAATTAAACGACAATATATATCCCTCGTGGTTTGTCCATATGTTTGCCAATTTTGCCATTAACACAGTGGGATTTCTTTTATTTGGCGTGCTGTAAGCCGGGGAGAGGGATGCCGGAGCGCTTTGATATTTTTCTCAATACGGCCCAGCCGGAGAGGAGCGGCGGAATTGGGCCGTGTCCCCCGGGGCCCTTGACAGGCCGCGCCCTCCCGTGGTATGATTTTTCCGTCTCCGGGAAGTCTTTTCTCACCGGCTGACACAAAACTGCATTCTGCCATTCTGGCGGCGAGGCGTAAGACCCGGGCCGTAAGAGGAGAGCGGCGGCGCGGGGGTTCCCGCGCCCTGTCGGACTGCGCCCATCCCCTTCGCCAGGCGGCGGAGGGGATGTTTTTGTTGGATTTTATGAAAGATTAACTATTAGAAGTCAAGCCCCAAAATGAAAGGTGGTGGGAAAAGT
>CAJUDV010000037.1 GCA_910585385.1 uncultured Oscillibacter sp.
GAGGTGCTGGACGTGATGAAGGAGCTGGCCCGGGACGGCATGACCATGGTGGTGGTGACCCACGAGATGGGCTTTGCCCGGGAGGTGGGCAGCCGGGTGCTGTTCATGGCTGACGGGAAGGTTCTGGAGGAAGGGGCTCCGGCAGAGCTCTTTGGGAACCCCCAGCATCCCCGGCTCCAGGATTTTCTCAGCAAGGTTTTGTAAAAGACAGCGAGGAGACCGCCGGAAAGGCGGTCTCCTCTTTTCTAAGGCCTATTGATATAAGATAGATGTGTGGATTTCCCGGCGGATTTTTGCCTGAGGCAAGGCAGAATTTGCAGGCGCGCCGGCGTGCTTGAAACATGTTAAGGAGGGCAGACGAAAAAATTTACTTCAAAAGACGTGCGTTTTGGCCTATGCGGACAGGTCCTAGCTCAAGGGCTGAAAAATATCACCCGTAAACAGGTTATGCCAGGTAAAGACGCCGTTTTCCAGCGTCATATAGCTGTGGGGTGTGCCGTTTTTAGGCAGGGACAGGGAGCCGGGATTCAGGTAGGTGTATCCGCCGTAGTTCCGGTGCACGGGCAGGTGGGTGTGGCCGCAGAGGAGAAAGTCCTCCTCTCTTAGAGGCGGCGGATTGTCCGGGCCGTAGTTGTGGCCGTGGGTGGCAAAGATGGAGCGGCCGTCCACGGATAAAAAAGCGTACTCCGCCAGCATGGGGAACTCCAACACCATCTGGTCCACCTCGCTGTCGCAGTTGCCCCGGACGCAGAGCAGGCGGTGTTTCACGCTGTTGAGCAGGGCGGTGACAGCCCGGGTGTCGTACTCCTCCGGAAAGTCGTTCCGGGGACCGTGGTACAGCAGGTCCCCCAGGAGAATCAGCCGGTCCGCGCCCTCGCGCTGGAGGGCCTCCAACAGACGGCGGCAGCACTGGGCGGAGCCGTGGAGGTCAGACGCGATCATCCATTTCATCAGATTCACTCCTTTGTGTATTTGTGCCCTCAGCTGGAGAGAGGCCCTACAGGCGGCGGATCATGATCCACTCCTCCTCCGTGCCGCGGAGGGTCTCAAATCCCATCCGCCGGTACAGGTTGGCGGCGGGGTTCACCCTCTGCACGGAGAGGGAGACCTGTTTGTATCCGTCCTGCCGGAGCTGTGCGAGCATGCGGCCCAGCAGGTCCGTCCCGATCCCTCCTCCCCGGTACGCCGGATACAGGGATATGGCGAGAGAGGGGGTCTCATCGTCTACATGGCCGTAATCATCCATGATCCGCGCCCAGACGGCGCCAACGGCCTGGCCGCCGCTCTCCGCCATCAGGCACACATCGCCGGGGCGGCTGCCGAAATCCCGGATATAGACCCGCAGCGCCTCCTCACTGAGAATGGATCTGGGAGGCGGCGCCGCTCCCTCCGGGAGAAAGATGGCCTCGTATAGGAAGTCCTCCAGGAGGGGGTATTCTGCCGGCCGTATCTTTCGTATGGTGTAAGACATAACCGCCCTCCTCCCATGAGATTCCCCGGCGGAGCGCGCCCCGCCGGGGATTGTTGTGCCTTACCGCCGTCTGCGGCCGCCCCGCTTGCCGTCCATGCTGCGGTTCAGGTCCGCCATTTTTCCCTCAGAGGAGGAGAGAAACCGTTTGAGCTTGTCCTCGAAGGCCTGGTCGCCGGAGAGAGGCAGGGGCTTGGGGGCCGCCTGGACAGGGCGGGGACGGTCCGCCTGCTGGGAAGCCGCCGGGCGGGGCGCAAAGGGCCGGGGGCCCCGGGGCGCGGGGCGCTCCTGGGGCGGCAGGGCCTTTTTAATGGAGAGGTTGATGCGCCCCTTCTCCGCCGAGAGAACCAGAACCTTGACCTCCTGTCCCTCCTGCAAAAAGTCGTGTACGTCGTTGACGAAGGTGTTGGCGATTTCCGAGATATGTACCAATCCGGATTTCCCGCTCTCCAGGGCGACGAAAGCCCCGAATTTTGTGATACTGGCTACCTTGCCTTCCAAAATACTCCCAACCTGAGGATCCATACCGCTGTTTCTTTCTCCTTCCAAAGATTTTTTCACACACACGAGAGTTCTGTTTCAAAACAGACTTTAAAAATATGAAGAAGAACAGGCCGGCTCCCGGCGGGAAGGACATCCCACGTCCCCCGTCCGCCCGGTGCCGGTCAGTCTATTCCATCGCAGAGAACATACTCGCCGGGGAAGACCATGCCCAGCTCGTTTCGGGCGATCTCCTCCATCTTCTCCTGGGTGCCTCCGGCGGCGATGTCCGCGGCCAGGGCGCTATTTTCCTGGCGCTTTGCCTCTACCTGACCGGCGAGGAGGTCTTTTTCCACCTGGGCGGCCTCCACCTGGCTCTGGAGGCGGTACAGCTGCCAGCCGATGCCCAGCAGCAGGACCAGCAGCAGGAGCTTGGTGAGAGGTCCGGCGCGGAGAATGCGGCGGTTTTTGCCTGCCGCCTCTTTCTTTTTTGCCATATTCGCCGCCTCCTCTCCGGGATGGACGCCTCCATCCGCTTTTTCTTATTGTATAGCATTTCCTCGAAAAATAAAAGAGCTTTTTTCCGCGAAGGGCGATTTTTTTCAGAAAAATTTTTGTCCACAGAACGGGTAAGGACAAGAGCCGGGCCAGATACGCCAGCGTATCCGCCCAAAAGGCCCACACGGGCCGCAGCAGCTCCGAGAACACGCCGAAAAACAGTACGGCTCCGCCCAGGGCCCCCAGCACAACAAAGCCCCGCAGCTGCCCGTCCGCCCCCCGCAGGAGAAAGAAGAAGACGGCGGTCCCGGTCAGAAGGCAGTAGAGTCCGTCCAGCAGTCCCGTCAATCGGGGGAGGCGGAGGCGGAAGGGCCGCAGCAGGTCGTACAGCAGTCCGGCGCACAGGCCCAGCAGAATCGACTGGCCGAATACCAGCAGCTGCTGGGAGACCTGGTTTCCCATGGCCTATCCGAACAGGCGGCTGAAAAAGCCGCCCCGGCCGGCCCCGTCGTCCTCATAGGTCACGGAGTCCACACGGCCCTCCACATGGAGCTCCCCGCCGTCCAGGGACAGCTTCCCGATGTGCAGGTCCTCCCCGGTGACCACCAGGGTCCCGGCGGAGGTGGACATGACGATGCCCGTCTCGTCAAATCGCTCCACGTCCTCCACGCCGGAGACTGTCAGCCTCTCCCGGCCCGTCAGCTCCAGCCGGTGAGCGGTCTGAGGCATGGAATTGTAATCATTCATACAGCGTCCCTCCCTGTCCACACTATATGGGACGAGGCAGGGAAATATGCGCTCCGCGGGGATCATTTGCGGAAGAGCGCCGGATCTTCCCGGCGTTTTGCCGCTTTTTGGACGGGGCCGACTCGCGGCCTCTGAATTTCAGCGCCCGATCTCCCGGTACAGCGTCCCGGCGTCGGCCTGCCTGACGGTCTCCTGAACGGAGAGCACCTCTACCGTAATGGTCCGCACGCCGAAGCGCAGGGAGATCTGATCCCCCGGCTTCACGTCGTAGGAGGCCCGGGCGGGTTTTCCGTTGACGGTGACCAGCCCGTTGTCACAGGCCTCGTTGGCCACAGTCCGCCGCTTGATGAGCCTTGACACTTTTAAATACTTATCCAATCGCATAAGCGGTATTCCTCCATAGAGAACTGCCGGCACATCCCGCGCCGGCAGCCGCGCCTCCGTCCAGACCCCTAGAGTCTGTTTTAAATCCGTCAAAACGCCGTCTTAGGGCGCCTTTTTCCGCCGGTTTTAAAACAGACTCTAGGGCTCATGGGAGGGGGCGGGGGAACCCAGGGTTCCCGATTCTTTTGCCGGAGGCAAAAGACGAAAATGAAATGGTTTGCACCGTGGTATATGCGTGATGAAAATGCCAGGGCGCGGCTGCCCCGGAGTCCGCTTTAAAACCGGCGGAGTGCCAGCTTTAAAAGAGACTCTAGGGCAAACACACCAGTGACCGAAGTCACTGGTGTTGAAATCCGCCCCGGCAGAGAGTTCAAATCCCT
This sequence comes from uncultured Oscillibacter sp., assembly GCA_910585385.1. Classification (GTDB taxonomy): domain Bacteria; phylum Bacillota; class Clostridia; order Oscillospirales; family Oscillospiraceae; genus Oscillibacter. The sequence goes on from CAJUDV010000037.1 coordinate 3,958, forward strand.
CATTCGCCCCCCCAGACCCGCGCAGAATTATGGAGGAGGTCAAAGGGGGATGCCAGATTTCTCTTTACTTAGAAATGGTATCCTTGAGCAGCTTGCCGGCCTTGAATACGGGCAGGACGGTGGCGGGGATCTCAATCTCCTCCTTGGTCCGGGGATTCCGGCCGATGCGGGCGGCGCGCTTCTTAACCTCAAAAGAGCCGAAGCCCACCAGCTGGACCTTGTCGCCCTGCTTCAGGGCCTCAGTGATGGTGTCCAGCATGGCGGTGATGACCGCCTCGGTGTCCTTCCTGGAGACGTCGGCGGAAGCGGCGACGGCGTTGATCAGTTCAGCTTTGTTCATTTGGTTAATCCTCCTAAAAAATCTTTGGTATTTCCATTTATTTCTTAACGCGGATGCGTTTAAGACAGTTCCTTGACGCTCTTCCAGAGAGCCACCAGCTCCTCCTCGGTGTATGCCGGCAGGGGCTTGTCCGCCGCCGTTTCCACCCGGCGGAAGCGCCGGTCAAATTTGTCGCAGGCCAGATGCAGGGCCTCCTCCGGGTCCACGCCGGACATCTGGCCGATTTTGGCGGAGATGAAGAGCAGGTCGCCCAACTCCTCCCGCACGCCGTGGGAGGCCTCCGCCGGGCCGCCGGCCTCCAGGGCCTGGCGCAGCTCCCGGACCTCTTCCTCCAGTTTGCCCAGAGCGCTGACGGCGCTGGACCAGTCAAAGCCGGCCTTAGCGGTCTTGGAGGCGATCTTCTCCGCCCGCCACAGGGCGGGCAGGGTGTGCGGCACGGCCTCGATGGCGTCAGCGGTGGACCGCTGGCCCTTCTCCGTCCGCTTCAGAGCCTCCCAGTTGGTCAGCACCTCCTCGGTGGTGTCTGCCCGGGCGGCGCCAAAGACGTGGGGATGGCGGTACACCAGTTTTTGGGATACTCCGTCTACCACGTCCTCCATGGTGAAGCGGCCCTGCTCGGCCTCTATCTGGGCGTGGAGTGCCACCTGCATCAGGATGTCCCCCAGCTCCTCGCACATGGCGTGGGGGTCATCCCGGTCCAGGGCGTCCAGAACCTCATAGGTCTCCTCCAAAAAGTTCCGGCGAATGGAGTCATGGGTCTGTTCTCTGTCCCAGGGACAGCCGCCCGGAGCGCGGAGAAGCCTGGTGATCTCCAGCAGGTCCTCCCAATTATAGCGGGCTTTACATTGAAAATCTACCATAGATTGCCTGCCTTTGCAAGTTTTTTTACATAAAGCATCAGATATTTCGGTGATTTTATGAAAAAGTTCGTAAAAGTGATCTGTCCTATTTCAGCCGCAGCAGCCGCGCCAGAGTTTTTCCGTGGGGAATGGAGCGCACGTCCTCCGCCCGGAGAATGCGCAGGACGACGACCAGCACGCCGTACACCGCGACCCCCGCCAGGATGCCCGCCAGAACGGCGGCGGCGTTGGCCCCGTAGGCGGAGTGGCCGCCGGAGAGGGCCCGGTTCGCGAAGCCGTACACCGCCCAGACCGCGCCGCCCATCAGCGCCGAGGCCAGAACGGGCTTGGCGAAGAGCTGGAGATAGCGGGGCTTTTTGGCGGAGTGCTTCCAGACGAAAAACAGGTTCAGGCCCACGACGACCAAATAGCAGCACAGGGTGGAGATGGGCGCGCCGTGGATGTTGATTTCAGGATTCCCCACCAGGACATAGTTCATTACGATTTTGGTGACGCCCCCGGCGATGACGGTGAAGATGGGCAGCTTCTCCTTTCCGTAGGTTTGGAGAATGGCGTTGGTGAGAATCATGAGACAGATGAAGATGGTGGCCAGGCCCAGGATCTGCAGATGGGGGCCGGCGGCCATGGCGGCCTCCTGCCGGCTGGGCAGGATCAGCCGCATAATGGGGGTGGACAGCACCGAGAGGCCCACACCCGCCGGAATAGCCAGCACGGCGATGATCCGGAAAGCGGAGGAGATAATGCGGTCCGCCTTGGCGGTGTCCCGCTGGGCGATGGCCGCCGCGGCGAAGGGAATCAGGCTCATGGTAACGGGGTAGACAAAGGAGGCCACCATGTTGGGCATATCCATGGCCATGCGGTACTGGCCGTTGAGGGCCGCCGCCTCCACTTCGGACAGCAGCAGGGCGTTCTGGAGCCGCCCCATGACAATCTTTGTGTCGATGAGGTTGATGATGCCCAGGGCGGAGTTCCCCAGGGTGATGGGGATGCCGATGGCCAGCACCTGCCGCAGAATCGCTCCGCCGGAGGAGGGGGTGTCCAGGGACTCGGTGCGGTTCCGGTGGGTCAGGAGGTAAGAGACCAGAAAGAAGACGGACAGGATGGTGCCCGCGGTGACGCCGAAGATTGCCCCGGCGGCCACGTCCGCCATGGACTCCTCCGCCGCCGATCCGGCCAGGCGCAGAATATACCAGGCCAAAGGCAGCCCGATACCCACCTTGCACAGCGCCTCCAGCACCTGGCTGACGGCGGTGGGGGTCATGTTTCCCTGGCCCTGGGTGTAACCCCGCATACAGGCCAGCAGACACACGCAGAACACCGCCGGGGCCAGGGCGCGGATGGCCTGGGAGGCCATGGGGTTTTCCTCAAAGGCCGCCAGCTGCTCCGCGCCGAAGAACATCAGCAGGGCCCCCGCCAGCCCCAGGATGAAGAACAGCCAGATGGCCGTGCGGAAGATCTTCCGCTTCTCATTCTCCTTACCCTGGGCGTGGGCCTGGCTGGTGAGCTTGGAGATGGCCAGGGGCAGACCGGCTGTTGCGAAGATATTCAGAAAATTGTAGATGAGGTAGGCGGTGTCGAAGTAGGTCTTGCCCACCTCGCCCAGGATGTTGTTCAGCGGCAGCTTATAGACCGCGCCGATGAGCTTCACCACCACCACGGCGGAGGCCAAAATGGCCGCGCCGCCCATAAAGGACTGCTTTTTGGTTGGATTGGACATGAGAATACCTCGGAACATTAGGCCTTGTTTGAAAAATGTCAAAACGCCCAAAGGGCGGATGTTTTTCCGCCGCTTTGCGTTGGTTTTCCTTGCCATACACAAAGTATGCCAAGGAAAACTGCCTTGATTGGCGAAAAAATCTCTCGCCGCTGTGCAGTTCGCCATTTATGAAACAAGGCCTAGGAATTGAGCGGGGGAGTCTGTATTAAAACCGGCAAAACGCTGTCTCTGGGCATCGCTTTCCGCGGGGGCTGCTTTGATTTGACTTGTCCGGCGGAAAATTCCGCATCCCTGATTCAGCACAACTGTATGCCGCGGCCGCCGCCGCTATACCTTCTCCAGACAGCTCCTGACCAGGGCGGAGAATTTGGGCGCCGCCGCGGCGCCCGCCGCGATGACCTCTTCGCCGGACAGGGGCTGTTCCAGCACTCCCGCCGCCATGTTGGTGCAAAGGGTGAAGCCCAGGACCTTCATGCCGCAGTGGGCCGCGGCGATGGCCTCGGGCACGGTGGACATGCCCACGGCGTCCGCTCCCAGGAGGCGGGCCGCCCGCACCTCGGCGGGGGTCTCAAACTGGGGGCCGGGGAAGAACATGTACACGCCCTGGCGCAGGGGGAGTCCCAGCTCCACGGCGCTCTGCCGGGCCAGGTCCTGGAGGGCCGGGGTGTAGACATGGCTCATGTCCGGGAACCGGGGGCCGAAGGCGTCGATGTTGGGCCCCGTGAGGGGACTGCCGGCGAAGAGCTTGATGTGGTCGGTAATGAGCATGATGTCCCCGGGGGCAAAGGCGGTGTTTACCGCCCCGGCGGCGTTGGTCACTACCAGGGTCTCCGCCCCCAGCATCCGCAGAAGACGGACGGGGTAGGCCGCCTCCTCCATGGTCCGTCCCTCATAGGTGTGAAGGCGGCCCTGCATCACGGCCACGCCGCAGCCGCTGAGGCGGCCAAAGACGAACTGCCCTTTGTGATCCGGCGCGGTAGAGCATTTCATGTGGGGAACCTCCCCATAGGGGATCACGATGGGGCGCTCCACCTCGTCTCCCAGAAAGCCCAGGCCGGAACCCAGGATCAGCAGCACCCGGGGGCGGAAGCCCCCCAGACGGGCCTCCAGGGCTCGGGCGCTCTCCTGGTATTGGGCATAACCCAGGGGGGCGGTCACAGCTTGCCCCCGCACTCCCGGCAGAAGCCGTCCCCCTCTTGGGCCGCCGCGCCGCAGGTGGGGCAGGAGGGCGCCTGCGGCTGGCGCCCCAGGGCGTCGTTGATGTCCGCCAGCTGGGCTTTCAGCCCGTCGATTTCCTGGAGCTTGGCCAGTAGCTCCTCGGACTCCGTGGGGGTGCCGGTGTGAGTGGCGTAGACCATCTCACCGACCTCCGCCAGCTTGCCGTTGATCTCGCCTTCCACCGTGGCGGCGCGGACCCGCAGCTTGGCGGAGGACAGCAGGTCGTCCGCCATCTGTCCCGCGCCGTAAACGGCGTCGGCGGCCAGGTCGCCCGCCTGCCAGGCGGTGCGCCGGACCAGTTCCAGCAGGTTTTGCAGCTTCTCGTTCATGGGAAGTCTCCTTTCGTTTCTCAGTTGGCGGCGGCGGGGTTTTCGAAATAGGCACTTCCGCCGATGAACTCCCGGGCCAGGGAGTTGGCGGCGATGTATCTCTCATCCAAAGGCTCGATCTTCTCCAGGCCCCGCAGGATGTCGTCCACCACGGGGTACTTTCCGGCGGGCAGGTCCTCCAGCAGCGGCACCACAAAGGGTTTCAGGACGGAGACGCTGATGGCCAGGGAGGAGTCGAATTTGATGTCCGCGCTCTCCTTATAGGGGGAGATGTACAGCCGCTCCCCCCGGCAGACGTTGTCCCACAGCTTCAGGGTGAACTCCGCGTCGGCGCCCCGGAACTTAAAATCCCGGACGATGCGGCGGCAGAGCCGGAACCAGGCGTGCTGGAAGACCACGCTGCCGTCCTCGTCCAGAATGTTGCTGCGGGCGGCGATATAGAGCTTGAAGGCTTTGGGGTTCTTGCCTACGATGATGTCGTTCAGGGCGTGGATGCCCTCGAAGACGGCGATCTCATCGTCTCCCAGCCGCAGGGGCTGGGAGAGAATGTCGGAGCGCATCTGGCGGGCGAATTCAAATTTGGGCACGTGAATGGTCCGGCCCTGGTCCAGCATGGCGAAGTGGCGGTTCAGCAGGTCGATGTCCAGACAGAAGGGGGATTCGTAGTCGATGGTCCCCTCACGGTTCCGGGGGGCGGTCTCCGGGTCCACGGTGTTGAAGTAGTTGTCCATGGAGATGGTGTGGGTTACAATCCCCATCTGCTTGAGCTGCTCTTCAATCTTCATGGCGGTGGTGGTCTTGCCGGAGCCGGAGGGGCCGGAGAGAAGCACAATATGGGACTCCCTCCGGCGGGCGGCAATTTTCTGGGCGGCCCGCCTCACCTTCTCAGTGTAGGCGTTGTCGCTCCGCTGGGCAAAGCCCTGGGGATCGGAACGGATCTGTTCGTTGATCTCCCGCAGGGAGTAGGACATGGCGAAGGTCTCCTTTCACACTGGTTTTCCTTAAAGCCTGTTTTAAAACAGACGCGAGAGCGAGATGATTTTATTCAAAGCGGAAACACGTCCATGCGCTTCTATTTTACGGCGAAAGGTGCGTAAAATGCGTCTTATGAGAATTTGACCAATTTTTTCAGTGTTCTGGAGGCGCTTTTCGGGCGCTTAAATAAATTCCGGCTGTCAGGCGTGGAAAAGGTCTTCGTAGAACGCGGCAAACATTTGCTGGTTGCCGAGACATTTCTCGGGCCGCTCCGTATACTCTTTGGGGTATTTTGCGTTGAAGGTCCTCTGGATGCGGTTGGTTCCGGGCTGCACCATCTTTGTGGACCCGCCGGCTCCAAAGGACAGGATGGAGCACAGTTCCGACATGATGTAGACGTTGTACAGACACTCCGCCCCGGGGCGGCACCAGCCGATGTTTTCAAAGCTGCCGGACATGTATTTCTGCCGGTAGAGGTAGTAGGGGCGGTGTCCCGCGGCGCGGAGCGCGGGGCCGGCGTAGTTCAGCATCTCCTCCACCGCCTCCGGCGCGGGGACGGAGAACCGCTCCGTGAGGAGGCGGCTGCCCTTTTTCAGCGCCAGGGTGTGGACGGTGACGTTGCCGGTGCCGTAGGCCAGGCAGGCGTCCAGGGACCGCTGGAACCCCTCCGGGGTGTCCTCCGGGAGCCCCGCGATCAGATCCATGTTCACATGGGGAAAGCCGTACTTATCCGTCAGCGCCAGGGCCCGGTCGATGTCTCCCGGGGTGTGGTTCCGGCCGATGGCCCGGAGGACGCGCTCCTCCATGGTCTGGGGATTGACGGACACCCGGGTGACGCCCCGGGCCTTCAAAACCGCCAGCTTCTCCGCCGTAATGGTGTCCGGCCGGCCGGCCTCCACGGTGATCTCCCCGCAGGCGGAGGTGTCAAAGGACGCCTGAAAGGCCCCCAGAACCCGGTCCAGCTGGTCCGCCGTCAGGGTGGTGGGGGTGCCGCCCCCCATGTAGAGCGCCCGGACCCGCAGGCCCAGCCGCCGGACCAGCCCGCCCCCGGCCCGGATCTCCCGGATCAGGGCGTCCACGTAGGGGGCGATCAGGGGAAAGCTCTTCTCCACCGACTGACTCACAAAGGAGCAGTAGGCGCACCGGGTGGGGCAGAAGGGGACGCCGATATACACGGCGATGTCCCGGGGCCCCAGCCCCGCGGCGGCGGCGGCCGCCATGGCGCCGGTCTCCGCCGCCAGCGCCGCCCGGGAGGGGGAGACGAAGTAGGTCTCCTCCAGCATTTTCCGGGCCTCCGCCGGGGTGTTTCCGGCCATGACGGCCCAGGCGGCGGGCTTGTCGGGCCGGACCCCCGTCAGCATCCCCCAGGGGGGCGGAACGGCCAGAAATTCCAGGGCCGCCTGGTAAAAGCAGGCCCCGATGGCGTGCCGCCGCTGGCCCTCCCGCGCAAAGTCCGTGCCGGAGAGGACGGCGGTGTGGAAGGCGGTGTTCACGCGGCCGTGGAAGGAGATGTCCGCCGTCACCAGCAGACGCCCCTCCTCCTCCCGGCAGGTGATTCGGGCCCAGGTCTCGTCCCCGGGCAGCACGGGCTCATAGACCGGCAGCTCCCCGGGGAACAGGTTCATGAGGCTCTGTTCCACAGTATACCGCTGGTCATGGCCGTTCAATACCAGTTTCATGACTTAAAATCCGCCGTCCATGGCCTGGCGGAGGTAGGGGTTCACCTGCCGCTCCCGGTCCAGGGTGCTGCTCTCCATGTGGCCGGGCAGGACCTGGAGGTTTCCCTCCAGCTCTCCCAGCCGCCGCAGGGAGGCCAGAATCTTCGCCGTGTCCCCGCCGGGGAAATCCGTCCGCCCGCAGGAGCCGGCGAACAGGGTGTCCCCGCAGAACAGGACGTCTCCGCAGCGCAGCGTCACGCTGCCCTGGGAGTGGCCGGGGGTGTGGAGGACCTCCAGGGTCAGCTCCCCCAGAGGCAGGCGGTCCCCCTCGCCGTAAAAATTTACGGCGGAGAGCTGCGTGCGCAGGGGGAAGAGGCCTGGGTCCACGTCGCGGTAATCCCTCTCGTGGATATAGACCTCCGCCTGGGGGAGGGCGGAGGCCAGCTCCGCCGCGGCGCCGGTGTGGTCGTAGTGGCCGTGGGTCAGCAGAATACGGCGGACGTCCAGCCCCTTTAGCGCCGCCAGCAGGCGGGGGGCGTCCCCGCCGGGATCAATGACGGCGGCCTGACGGGTGGATTCGTCCTCCAGAAGATAGCAGTTGGTGCCGATGGGGCCCACCTGCATGGTTTTGATGTTCATACAGTCCTCCCGGTGTGAATCCTTACAGATTTCCCTCAGTGTCAAACAGGATGGTCACGGGCCCGTCGTTGCGGGAGTCCACCTGCATATCGGCGCCGAACTCGCCGTGCTCCACCTGGAAGCCCCGCTCCCGGCACCGGGCCATGAACTTCTCGTAGAGGGGAACGGCCAGGTCCGGCTTGGCGGCTTTGGAGAAGCCGGGGCGGCGGGAGGAGGTGTCGGCGTACAGGGTGAACTGGGAGACCACCAGGAGACTCCCGCCCACCTGCTCCAAGCTCAGGTTCATCCGCTCCTCCTGGTCCTCGAAGATCCGGAGGTTGCAGATCTTGTCCGCCAGCTTCACGGATATTTCCTCCGTGTCGCTGGGCCCAACGCCCAAGAGGACCAGGTAGCCCTGGCCGATCTGGCCGTGAATTTCATTCTCAATGGTGACGGACGCGTGTTTTACGCGGGTGACGACAGCGCGCATGGAAATTTCCTCCTTATGGGCTTATCAGCGGCTGATCAGCCAGAGGGCCGGGTAACCTGGAGGACACCGGAGATCTGGTTCAGCTTGTTGATGATGGTGTGCATCTGGTCCCCGTCCCGGACGCGGATCTCCATGCGGGCGATGGCGAAGCCGTCGTCCGTGCTGCGGCAGTGGACGCCGGAGACAAAGGTTTTAGTGGTGGACAGGGCTGCGGACACGTCCAGCAGCAGATTCAGCCGGTCTTTGGCCACCACCTCCAGGGTGGTGGGATAGCTCTCGTTGGTGTCGCTGCCCCAGGAGACCTTGATCCACCGGTCGGCCAGGGCCGGGTCCCCCCGGCGCTCCGGCGAGGCGTTGGGACAGTCGCAGCGGTGGACGGACACGCCGTACCCCCGGGTGATGAAGCCCACAATCTCATCCCCCGGCACGGGGGTGCAGCACTTGGAGAACTTCACCAGGCAGTTATCCAGTCCCTCCACGATGATGCCCTGTTCGCTCTTGACCCGTTTGGGGGCGGCGGGATGGGAATCCTCGGCTTTGGAGGTGTGTTCCAGCGCCTCCAGGGCCTGTTTCTCCGCCTGCTGCTTGGCGATGCGCTGGAGCTCGCCCTGCATCCGGCTCACCGCCTTCTGGGCGGTAAAGCCGCCGTAGCCGATGGCGGCGTACATGTCGTCCAGGGAGGGATAGGTGACTTTTTTCAGAAGGACCGGCAGCCGGTCGGGACCCAGCAGGTCCTTCATGGTGAGGCCGCAGTGCTTCAGCTCCGCCTCAAAGGCGGACCGGCCGTTGACGATGTTCTCGTCCCGCCGCTCCTTCTTAAACCACTGGCGGATCTTACTGCGGGCCTCGTTGCTCTTGGCGATCTTTATCCAGTCCCGGCTGGGGCCCTTGGCGCCCTTGGAGGTGAGGATCTCCACGATGTCGCCGCTTTTCAGGGTGTGGTCAAAGGTGACGATGCGCCCGTTGACCTTGGCGCCCACCATGCGGTTGCCCACGGCGGAGTGGATGGCGTAGGCGAAGTCGATGGGGGTGGCCCCGGCGGGCAGGTTCTGCACGTCGCCGTTGGGGGTGAAGACGAACACCTCGTCGGCGAACATGTCGATTTTCAGCGAGTGGATGAACTCCTCGGCGTCGGCGCCCTCCTGGTTTTCCAGCAGGCGGCGGACCCACTCGTATTTTCCCTCGGCTCCGCCCCCCTGGCCGTTCTGTTTATACTTCCAGTGGGCGGCCACGCCGTACTCGGAGACCTCGTGCATGTCCCGGGTGCGGATCTGAACCTCGAAGGGGATGCCGTCGGTGCCCATGACGGTGGTGTGGAGGGACTGGTAGCCGTTGGGCTTGGGGGTGCCGATATAGTCCTTGAACCGGCCCAGGATGGGGATGAAGATGTCGTGCACCACGCCCAGGACGTTGTAACAGTCCCCCACGGTGTCCACGATCACCCGGAAGGCGAAGAGATCGAAAATCTCGTCCAGGTTTTTGTTCTGGCTGAACATCTTGCGGTAGATGCTGTACGGGTGCTTAACCCGGCCGTAGACCAGGTGGGGGATGTCCAGCTCGTCCAGGCGGGTCTCCACCTGGGCCCGGGTTTTCTGCATGAATATGTCGTATTCTGTCTTCTTGTCCTCCAGACGGGAGACAATTTCCTGGTACCCCACGGGGTCCAGATATTTCAAAGACAGGTCCTCCAGCTCCCACTTCATCCGCTGCATGCCCAGCCGGTGGGAGATGGGGGCATAGATTTCCATGGTCTCCAGGGATTTCTGCTTCTGCTTCTCCGGAGACTGGTACTCCATGGTCCGCATGTTGTGGAGCCGGTCGGAAATCTTGATGAGGATCACCCGGATGTCCTTACTCATGGCGATGAGCATCTTCCTGAGGTTCTCCATCTGCTCGTCTTCCTTGGTGGCGTACTGGATGCGGGTCAGCTTGCTGACGCCCTCCACCAGGTCGGCGATGGTGGGTGAGAAGAGCCGGGCCACGTCGGCGTGGTCGGCGGGGGTGTCCTCAATGACGTCGTGGAGGAGGGCGGCCACGATGGACTCGCTGTCCAGCTTCAGCTCCTCCGCCACGATCTGGGCCACCGCCAGGGGGTGGATGATATAGGGCTCGCCGCTTTTGCGCTTTTGCCCGTCGTGGCACTTGTCCGCGTATTCAAAAGCGGTGCGGATGAGAGAGAAGTCAACCGAGGGGTTGTATCCCCGGATGGTCTTTTCCAGGTGGCTGTACTGCTCCTGGATGGTCATGGCAGATCACCTCGATTCCGGTTAGCCCCGCCTGGGCTCAGGCGGGCGAGATAAGGGCAGGCGGTGAGGTCTACCTTCCCCTGGGTGGGGGTCAGGCTGGCCAGGAGCATGTCGTCCTGGCGGGTGAGGGCCAGCAGTCCCCGTTCGCAGAATACCGCCAGGGCCAGGGCGGTGCGGAGGAAGCTCTCGTTCCCGCCGGCTTCCGCTGCCAGAAGCCGCAGCCAGGGGAGCCAGGGCTCCTCGGTTTTTCCGTGGCGCAGGCGGCGCTCCAGCACCACCCAGCAGGCGGCAAACTGCTCCCGGGTAGCCCGGAGGCGGCACTGCTCCTGGGCGGTGAGGGCTCCGCCGTCCAGCAGGCGGCCCAGCAGGTCCAGGGCCTCCGCCTCGTGGCGGCTGGGGGTCAGGGAGGGGCGGATGTCGATGAGCTGCAATTGCAAAGAGGTGGTTCCCCGGAAGGTGTTGGCCTGGAGATAAAAGGCGGCGTCCACCCGGCTGCCCGCCGCCATGCCGCACTCCTCCGCCGTCACGGAGAAGAAGATGGCGTCAAACCGGCAGGCGCCTTTGGAGAGCCGGAATTTCAGGTGCTTGCCCTGGCCGACGGACTGTACGCTGTCCACCGTGGCTCCCAGCAGGGCGAAGGCGGGCCGGGTGTTGCCGGCGCCGTAGGGCTCCAGCAGGCTCAGCTGTTCCACCTCCTGGAGCGTCACGGCGGCGGGGCAGGTGATGGGGGCGTCGATCTCCAGTGAGGAGACGGGCAGCTCCTTGCCGGAGGCGGAGCGCGCGCAGCGGTTCATCCGGACCCGGAAAGCGGCGATGTTTTTCTCAGGGATGGTGAAGCCGGCGGCCAGCTCGTGTCCGCCGAAGCCGTCCAGCAGGTCCGCACAGGACTCCAGGGCCGCGAAGAGGTTGAATCCGCCGTAGGACCGGCAGGAGCCCTTCCCCGTGCCGTCCCGCAGGTGGATCATAAAGCTGGGGCAGGAGTACTTCTCGCTGAGACGGGAGGCCACAATGCCCACTACCCCCTGGTGCCAGCGGTCGCTGGCCAGCACCAGGGCGCTGCGCTCCTCGTCCCGGAGGCGTTCGATCTGCTCCACGGCGTCGGCGCAGATGGCCTGCTCCACCGCCTGGCGCTCCCGGTTCAGCTCGCACAGCGCCCGGGCCATCTCCTCCGCACGGGCGGGGTCGGCGCACTCCAGCAGGTCGGCGGCCAGGTCCGCCGCCCCCATGCGCCCGGCGGCGTTGATCCGGGGGGAGAGGACGAAGCCGATTTGGATGGAGGTGATGGGCCTGCCCAGGAGGCCCGCCTCCTTCAAAAGGGCGTGAACGCCCACAAAGTCCGTGTGGGGCAGGGCCTCCAGCCCGCAGGAGACGATGGTCCGGTTCTCCCCCTCCATGCGCATGACGTCGGCGATGGTGCCGATGGCGGCCAGGGTGCAGTACCGGGCGAACAGCGCGTCCTCCCGGTTCTCGCCCCCCAGGGCCAGCACCAGATTCAGCGCCACCCCCACCCCGGCCAGATGCTTGAAGGGATAGGGGCAGTCGGGCCGGTGGGGGTCCACCACGGCGGCGGCCTGGGGCAGGGTCTCCTTGCACTCGTGGTGGTCCGTCACTACCACGTCCAGTCCGATGGAGGCGGCAAACGCCACCTCGTCGTTGCCGGTGATGCCGCAGTCCACGGTGATCATCAGGGTGGCTCCCTGGTCCCGCAGGCCCTGAATGGCGTCTTTAGACAGGCCGTACCCATCCTCAATCCGCCGGGGGATATACCGCAGGCACCGGACGCCGCAGCTTTTCAGATAGTCCATCAGCAGCACTGTGGAGGTGATGCCGTCCACGTCATAGTCGCCGAATACGGCGATGGTCTCTCCCCCGGCGATGGCCCGCTGGATACGCTCCACGGCTTTGTCCATATCCCGCATGAGCATGGGGGAGAGGGTCAGCTTCCGTTCCCGCTCCAGAAATTCCGCCGCGGACTGGGCGCCGTCCACGCCCCGGGCGGCCAGCACGGTGGACAGCAGATAGGGATAACCCGCCCCCCGCAGGAGGTCCACCACCTGGGGATCGGGGGTCCCGATGTTCCATTTTTCAAATTTCACTGGTGTCGCGGGTCTCCTTTCAAACCGGCGGCGGCGCGCCGAACCTATTATAACTTTTTTATTATAACAGGAAAGACGGGCCAGGTAAAGAAAAAATATCACAGAATCACCGTCAAATTGTGAAAGAAATGCTTGCGTTTTCTCATAGCCTGTGGTATATTACATATGTTAGTAATGTGGTAGTATGGAGAGTGGACCTCAGGTCCGCTCTTTTTATTGGACTTTTTCGCATTCCTAAAAACTTGAAATTCAGCGAGATAATGGAGGCCATCTTCATATGAAGAAGATCACGGAACTCACCGCCGAGCTGGCCGCCCCCGCCGTTGCGGAGAGCGGCTGCACGCTCTGGGATGTGGAGTACGTCAAGGAGGCGGGGACCTGGTACCTGCGGGTGCTGCTGGACAAAGAGGGCGGCGTGGATATTTTAGACTGCGAGGCGGTGTCCCGGAAGCTCTCGGACCTGCTGGACGAGGCGGATCCCATCGAGGGCAGCTACACGCTGGAGGTGGGCTCCGCCGGGGCGGAGCGCGCCTTGAAGCGCCCCGGGGACTTTGCCCGCTTCATGGGCAGCCCCGTGCTGGTGAAGCTGTACCGGGCCAGGGACGGGCGCAAGGAGTTCGCCGGGACGCTGACGGGCTATGACGAAACCAGCGGAGACGTCTCCGTCACCGCCGGGGAGGAGACGCTGACCTTTTCCAAAAAGGAGACCGCCCTGGTCCGCCTGCGGGTGGAGTTCTGAGCCTCGTCCGCGCAGCTGATGAGAAGTTGAAAGCCGCGTCAGAGACAGACATTTTAGTAATAGTAACGAATGAGTAAAAAAGGAGAGTCGGGCCATGAGAGGCAAAAAGCAGAAGGAACCCGCCGGGATGAATCCCGCGGAGATCTTCGCCGCCCTGGAGCTGCTGGAAAAGGAGCGGGGCATTCCCCAGACCTTTATGATGGAGAAGATCATCCAGGCCATCACCACCGCCTACAAGCGGGACCACGAGGGCGTGGAGAACGTCATTGTGGACGTGGACGAGGAGCACCAGGATCTGAAGATGTTCGTCCAGAAGAACGTGGTGGACGAGGAGGACTATGTGGACCCCCCCAACGAGATGACGCTGGAGGAGGCCAAGGCCCTCTCCGCCAGGTATGAGATCGGCGACGTGGTGAATATCCCCGTGGATAAGATGGAGTTTGGCCGCATCGCCGCCGGAAACGGCAAGCAGGTCATCATCCAGGGCCTGCGGGAGGCTGAGCGGGGCATGGTGTACGACGAGTTCAACTCCAAGCAGCATGAGATCCTCACCGGCGTGGTCACCCGGGTGGACCCCCGGAACGGAAACGTGTCCCTGCGCATCGGCACCGGCACCGAGTCCACCGAGGCGCTGCTGATGGCCGGGGAGCAGGTTCCCGGCGAGGAGATGGCCGAGGGGATGCACGTGAAGGTGTATGTGGTGGACGTCCGCCGCTCCACCCGGGGGCCCCAGGTGCTGATCTCCCGCACCCATCCGGGGCTGGTAAAGCGCCTCTTTGAGCTGGAGGTCCCGGAGATCTTTGACGGCACCGTGGAGGTGAAGTCCATCGCCCGGGAGGCCGGAAGCCGCACCAAAATGGCCGTGTGGTCCAACGAGGAGAACGTGGACCCCATCGGCGCCTGCGTGGGCCCCAAGGGCCAGCGGGTGGCCGGCATTGTCGACGAGCTGCGGGGCGAGAAGATCGACATCATCAAGTGGAGCGAGGACCCGGCGGAGTTCATCGCCGCCGCCTTGGCCCCCGCCGAGGTGGTGGACGTGTGGATGGCGGACGAGGGCAAGGCCTGCCGGTGCGTGGTGCCGGACGACCAGCTGTCCCTGGCCATCGGCAAGGAGGGCCAGAACGCCCGCCTGGCCGCCCGCCTGACGGGGTACAAGATCGACATCAAGCCCGAGAGCTACCAGGAGCCCGAGGAAGAAGCGGAGCCCAAGACGCCTGAGGAGGCTTTGGACATCGCTGAGAGCGTAGAAGACGCGGAGCCCGCTGAGGAATAAAATTTCCGCCGGCCCGCGGGCCGTGTGGAGCTTTGCCCTGTGCGGGCCGTTCCCCGGGGCCTGGAGACCGGTCAAGACCCTGAAATTGATTGGAGGCAGCCCCTATGCCAAAAGTAAAAAAAATTCCACAGCGGCAGTGTGTGGGCTGCCGGGAGATGAAGGATAAAAAGTCCCTGCTCCGGGTGGTGAAGTCCCCGGAGGGCCAGGTGAGCCTGGACTTCGGCGGAAAGAAGCCGGGGCGCGGGGCCTATGTGTGCCGCGACGTCGCCTGCCTTCAGCGGGCCCGGAAGACCCGGGCGCTGGAGCGGGCCTTTGAGACAGCCATTCCACCGGAGGTCTACGACTCCATGGAGGCGGAACTGAGAGGTGCGGATGGAGAATAAAAGAGTGCTCTCCCTGCTGGGGCTGGCCCTTCGGGGCGGCAACCTGGCGGTGGGAGAGGAGCCGGTGGAGGCTGCGGCCCGGGCCAGGGACGCGCGGGTTTTGCTGCTGGCCGCCGACGCCGCGGCGGGCACCTGCCGCCGGGCGGAGCACTTCGCCCTGGCGGGCCAGTGTTTGTGGCTTCGGACCCCCTTCACCAAGGAGGAGCTAGGCGCGGCCCTGGGAAGGACCTCCGTGGCCCTGGCGGCGGTGACGGACACCGGCCTTGCGGGCGCCGTGGTCCGCCGGCTGGCGGAGGGCGACCCCGTCCGGTACGGGGAGGCCGCCGCCCAGCTGGAGGTCAAGGCCAAGCGGGCCAGGGAGCGCCAGGCGGAGCGTCTGGCCCATGAGAGAAATGTCCGCCATGGAAAGCGAAAGTCCGGGAAGGCGCCGGAGCGCCCGGCGAACAAGGCCGCACCGGCTGAAAAACGGGCTGCCCGGAGCGTGGAATCCCGTCCCGCCGTCAAGCGCGGCCGCCCCAGACCGGGGGCAAGGGCAAAGCCTTACGCCCACAGCCACCCTGTGAAAAAGGGCAAGGGCTCCTTCCGAAAGCGGGAGGATTGAATTCGATTAAAAATTCCCAGCCCCTGGGTTGGAGCATAACGAGGTGTTTTCATTGGGTATTGAGAAATACAGGGTCCATGAGGTGGCGAAAGACTTTGGCCTTCCCACCAAGACCATCACCGAAATTCTGACAAAGTATGTGGCCGCGCCAAAGAACCACATGCAGGTTTTGACGGATCACGAGCTCTCTGTGATCTTCGACTACCTGACCCAGAAAAATCCGGTCTCCAGCATCCAGGACATCTTTGCCGATGTCCAGAAGAAGGCCGTGGAGAGACCCGCCGAGAAGCCGGCCCAGCAGGCCCAGCGCCCGCAGCCCGCTTCCGGCCAGCAGCAGCCTGCCGGCCAGCAGGGCAGGGGCCAGACGGCCGCCGGCAGGCCCGGCCAGCAGACGCAGCGGCCCCAGAGCGGCGGCCAAAGGCCCGCGCCTTCGCAGCAGCCAAAGACCGGCGGGCAGAGGCCGGCCCAGCAGCCGGCTTCCGGTCAGCAGCCGGGTTCCGGTCAGCAGCCCGCTTCGGGTCAGCAGGCGGGGCAAAAGCCCGCCAGCCGGGTGCCCCAGAAGAAGATTGTGGATACCCGCAAGGGCGGCG
>CAJUDV010000038.1 GCA_910585385.1 uncultured Oscillibacter sp.
ATCGTATTGGTCATCGACCAGTTTGACGACGCCAACAACGGCACCACCATCAGCGCCCGCCGCTTTGCCTCCGCCCTGAAGGCCCACGGCAACGAGGTGCGGGTCATCGCCACCGGAAAGCCGGCGGACTACAAGTACGCGGTGCGCCAGATGCGTTTTTTTCCCATCGTGGAGCACCTGATTACCAGCCAGGGGATGCGGCTTGCCATCCCCAATAAGCATGTGTTTGAAAAAGCGGCGGCCTGGGCGGACGTGGTCCACTTCATGATGCCCTCGCCCCTGGCCGTCATGGGACTGAGGCATGTGGAGAAAATCGGCATTCCCCACACGGCGGCCTTTCACTGCCAGCCGGAGAACATCACCTTCACCCTCCACATGGGAAACAGCCGCCGGGTGAATGACTTTGTATACGGCAAGTTTCGGGATACCTTTTTCAACCGCTTTACACACATTCACTGTCCCAGCGCCATGATCGCAAATCAGCTCCGGGACCATGGGTATACCGCCCAGCTCCACGTGATCTCAAATGGCATCAGCCCGGAGTATGTCTACGGCAAACGGGCCAAGGAGGACTGGATGGAGGGCTTTTTCAATATCCTCATGGTGGGCCGGTACGCCGGGGAAAAACGGCAGGACGTGCTGATTGAGGCCGCCGCCAAGTGCCGACACGCCCAGGAGATCCAGGTGATCCTGCCCGGCAAGGGGCCGCTGGAGAAGAAGTACCGGCATCTCGCGGAGAGTCTGCCAAACCCCGTAGTCATGGGGTTTTACGAGCCTGCCCGGCTGATTGAGATCCTCCATATGGCGGACCTGTACGTCCACACCTCTGACGCGGAGATTGAGGCCATGAGCTGCATGGAGGCGTTTGCCTGCGGGCTGGTGCCCGTCATTGCGGACTCTCCCCGCTCCGCCACGCCCCAGTTCGCCCTGGACCAGCGGAGCCTGTTTCCGGCGGGGGACAGCGATATGCTGGCCCAGAGGATCGACTGGTGGATTGAGCATCCCCAGGAGCGGCGGGAGATGGAGCGCCGCTACGCCCAGCACGCCGGGCAGTACACCCTGGAGCGGTCTATTGAGCAGGCGGAGGAGATGTTCCGCCAGGCCATCCGGGAGCGGGAGAGGAAAAACTGAACTGTAAAAAGCCAGGGCCGCGGGAGACACCCGCGGCCCTGGTTTTGCGTATACTGGCATGAGCCGGGAGGAAAAATGAAGGGCCCGGTCCGGCCATGCGGGACCGCGGCGCCGGGCGGGGCGGACTGAGGTGAGATACTTATGGCATATTCGGACCGGGAGCTGCTGGCTCGCCTGATCCAGTGTGAGGCCGGCGGCGAGGGCGACATCGGGATGAAGGCGGTGGCCGGTGTGGTGATGAACCGGGTCCACGCCGTCGGCGGGGAGTACGCTCGGGTGGGGCAAGGCAGTATCCGGAAGATCATCTTCCAGCCCTATCAATTCGTCTGCGCCAGCGAGACGGAGGGCGGCGCCTACAATCCCCAGAACATCTATAATATGCGGCCCGAGCAGATCCACTACGACATCGCCGACTGGGCCATCGCGGGAAACCGGGTGCCGGACGTGGCGGAGTCGCTGTGGTTTTACAACCCCTTCGGCCCAAAGTGCCGCTCCCGCTTCCCGTCGGACGTGGGATACTGGCAGACCCGGATCGGCGACCACTGCTTTTACAATCCCACCAATGCCTACTACCAGACGTAGGGCGTGAATTGATAATCGCCGGATGGAGAGGGATTTCCCCAGCGGATGGGAGGATTTTCCGGGGAGATGCCGGCCTGACATCACGCCGGAGAGCTCCGTTGAGGGCCTTGTTTCCTTTTGAGCGGCCCTGGCGGATTTCAAGGGAAATTGATGCGGCGTGAGGGGGAAAGACCTCTCCGGGCAGAGGTATGAGTGTGGATTGTTGAGGCCGCCTCCGGGCGGCGGAGGGGCCGGAGACCCTTCCAGATTTCAGCGCCGGAGGGCGCATGGAGGTATTTTATGGCAGCATTGCAGAATCAATATTCCCCGTTGGCCGCCACCCCCGGGATGGGCGTTCAGCGGGCGGACCGTGTGGACTGGTCGCAGGAGATCAGTCCGGTTCGGCCGGCGGTTCCCGCGGCGGCCCCGGCCCAGAGGCCTGCGGGGGGAACGGTTCCCGCGGTTTCCAGCCCCCAGCTGGATATGAAGAACGACCTTCCCACAGAGGTCATCGACGCCCCCACCACCGTGGGAGAGGCTGAGGCAGGCTCCTGGAAGGCCATGCTGAGCCGGAACCTGGGAAATTTTGTGGTGGCGACCTTTTTGATTGGAACGCAGGGAACGGTGGCCTGGGAGGGCATCCTGTACGATGTGGGCAACAACTACCTGACGATCTATCAGGCGGGCCGGGACCGGTATATCGTCTGCGATATTTACTCATTGAAGTACATCGAGTTTTACGATACCAGCCGGCGGCAGATGTGTGACGAGCTGCTTCGGCAGCAGGGAATGCGGCCCAACAACTGAGCGGCGAAAACCCCCGGGAGATTTGATCTCCCGGGGGTTTTTCCGCTTTAACTCAGCGCCTGCGGCCGCGGTAACCGTTCCGGCGGCTCCGGCCCACATTGCGGCCGTACCGGTACCGCCGGCGGCTGAAGATCAGCTTCCAGGCGGCCAGCAGGATTACCAGCGCCGCCAGAACGGCAATGGCCGCCTTCACGGAGGGCTTTCCAAAGAAGAGCTTTAAGTCCCGCAGGAAGATCTGGGAGCGGGAGGCCTCCACGTCGTTCAGCGCCAGCAGGTCCACACAGGCATACTCCACGCCGTTATAGCTGAGGGTCATGGTTCCCAGTACGTCTCCGGCGGCGATGGGCGCCTCCACCGGATCGGCGGCCAGGGAGGGGACGCGTTCCACCGCCTCTGGGGCCACGTCATTGGGCAGCAGAATTTCCACGTCGTTTTTGGGGTGGACTACTACATGGTCGTCCTCGGACAGGGACACCGTCACCTGCAGCACCATGTCGTCCTCCCGCAAAAGAGTCTGGTAGGTGAAGTTGTCGAAGGCCCAGTTGAAGAGCTGGTTGGTGTCGTAAAAGCTGTATGTCCGAATCTCATTGTTCTCCAGTTCTGTGCGCTCGCCCCCCAGCACCACGCTGACAAAGCTCCGGGTGCCCCGGGTGGCGGTGGAGACCAGACAGTACCCCGCCTGAGAGGTGGAGCCGGTTTTGATGCCGTGGGCGTCGCCGTTGAGGTAGCCGCGGGTATACCAGCTGCCGATGAGGTAATTGGTGGTGCGCAGAGTGCGGGCGGCGCTGAGATTGGTGGCGGGGATGACGGCGGTGGGAGTGTCGCAGATGGTCATCAGCTGTTCGTATTTCATGGCCTCTTTGGCGATGAGGTACATGTCCCAGGCGGAGGTGTAGTGCTGGGAGTCGTGGATGCCGTGGGGATTGACGAAGTGGGTGTTTTCACAGCCCAGGGCCTGGGCCTTGGCGTTCATCTCCCCCACGAAAGCGGCGACAGAGCCGGAGATGGTTTCCGCCAGAATCTGGCTGGCCTCGTTGGCGGAGACCAGCATCATGCAGTACAGCAGATGTTCCACCGTCATAACCTCGCCGACCTGGATGTTGGCGGTGCTGCCGTCGCTGGGCAGCCCCTCCAGGGCGGAGGCGGAGGCGGTGACGGCCTGGTTCATGTCCAGCTTTCCCTTGTCGATGGCCTCCAGGGTCAGCAGGCAGGTCATGATTTTGGTCAGGCTGGCGGGGTAGAGCTCCTGATGCTCATTTTTGGCGTAGACGACGGCGCCGGTGTGGGCGTCCACCAGCAGAGCGGCCTTACACTGGATGTCCGGCTCCTCCAGGGCGGCGGCCCAGGGAGATGCCGATAGGGTCACGCTCAGGACAGCCAGCAAAAAAACCGATAAAAAACGACGGATTTTCATATCATTCTCCCAGAATTTGTGATATAGTTTTCTCTAGAGTCTGTTATAAAACCTTCGGAGTGCCGGAATGAGGCGGATTTTTCTGCCGGGCGGGGCGATTTGACGCGGGCATCCTGACGGATTTACGGTCAAACCAACGCGGCTCCGGCGGAAAAAGGTGCTTTAAGACAGCGCTTTGCCGGGTTTAAAACGGACTCTGGGTATTGGAAACCGGCGAAAGCCGGCGGAATTCGACAGAACTAGTATAACAAAAAAAACGTGGGAGTTCAACAGTGGACGAAAGAGGAAATGCTGTAAAATGTGAAAAAATTTTATTGGGGCTGACGGCGCTGTTTTTGGCGTTCCTGCTGGCGCTGTTTTTTCGGGACCGGGCGGCCCTGGGAGCCGCTCCGGTGGCCGTGGAGACGGAGGCCGCCGTCCCTCAGGAGTCCTTTATGCCGGACGTGCAGCCTCTGGACGTCAACGCCGCCTCGGCGGAGGAGCTGGCGGAGCTGCCGGGGATCGGCAGGGTGCTGGCGGAGCGGATCGTGGACTACCGCACGGAGCACGGCCCTTTTGAGGCGGCGGAGGATCTGACGGAGGTCTCCGGTATCGGGGAGAGGAAGCTGGCGGAGCTGGAGGGACGGATTACCGCGGAGTGAGAAACATCGCGGCAGAGGAGATTTTATGAGAATTTTAGTCGTGGACGATGAGAAGCTGCTGGTCAAAGGCATGAAGTTCAATTTGGAGAACGAGGGATACGAGGTGGAGTGCGCCTACGACGGCGCCGCGGCTGTGGAGCTGGCCCGGGAAGGAACGTTCGACCTGATTGTTTTGGACGTGATGATGCCGGAGGTGGACGGGCTGGAGGCGTGTATGCGCATCCGGGAGTTTTCCAACGTGCCCGTCATCATGCTCACCGCCAAAAGTGAGGATGCGGACAAGCTGATGGGCTTTGAGTGCGGGGCGGACGACTATCTGACCAAGCCTTTCAACGTTCTGGAGCTGAAGGCCCGGGTGCGGGCGCTGCTGCGCCGGGCCGCCGGCGTCCAGCGCAGCCGGGGCGCCCTGCTGACGGCGGGAGAGCTGGTATTGAATACTGAGGAGCGCACGGCCTCCCGGGCCGGGGAGCCCGTGGAGCTGACGGCCAAAGAGTACGACCTCATCACACTGCTGATGCGCAATCCCCGGCGGGTGTACAGCCGGGAGAACCTGATGAACGTGGTGTGGGGGTACTCCTACGCCGGGGACTACCGTACGGTGGACGTCCATATCCGCCGCCTGCGGGAGAAGCTGGAGAGAAACCCGGCGGAGCCGGAGCACATCTGCACAAAGTGGGGAGTGGGGTACTATTTCAAGGAATAAGCCTTCCATTTGGAGCAGCATCCAGTTCCGGTTTGGTCTGAGCTATATCGCCGTCATCGCCGGGGTGCTGCTGCTGCTGAATACCTATCCTCTGATGGTATCGGAGGATCTGGTGTTCCGCTCCAAGGAGACGACTCTGCAAAGCAATGTGTCTGTTATTGTGTATTCTCTCTCCGGCCTGGATCAGCTGACGGAGGAAAACGTGGCGGCGGCCATGGCGGTGGTGGAGGAGGCCAGCCTCTCCCGGGTGCTGGTAACCAACGGCATGGGCCGGATTCTCTACGACACGCGGGAGACTGGCGGAGCCATCGGGGAGTACGGACTGTACACGGAGATCGTCCAGGCCCTGCTGGGGAACGACGCTTTCACCTGCACCTACGGCAGAGGGGCTTTCCGCAGCAGGGCGTCCTCTCCCGTGCTGTACCGCAATCAGATCATCGGCGCGGTGTACGTCTATGAGTACGACACGGAGCAGGCCGCCCTGCTGGCGGGCCTTCAGGGGAATCTCCTGCGCCTCTCCGCTGTCATCGCTCTGGTGGTGGCGGTGCTGAGCCTGCTTCTCTCCAAAGTACTGACGAGAAAGATCGGCCTTCTTCTGACCGCCATCCGCCAGGTGCGGGCGGGGGCGTACAGCCACCGGGCGGACATCCGGGGTACGGACGAGATCGCCCAGATTGCCCAGGAGTTCAACAGTCTGACAGACCGTCTCCAGACCACGGAGAGCGCCCGGCGGCGGTTTGTCTCCGACGCCTCCCACGAGCTCAAGACGCCTCTGGCGGCCATCCGCCTTTTGACGGACTCCATTTTGCAGACCGAGGACATCGACCCGGCCATTACCCGGGAGTTCGTCTCTGACATCGGCCAGGAGGCGGAGCGGCTGGCCCGGATCACAGAGGACCTGCTGCGCCTGACCCAGCTGGACAGCGGCGCCATGGGCAAGCCGGAGCTGGTGGACGTGCTGCCGGTTTTGGAGCAGGTGATGCGGATGATGAATCTGGTGGCCCAGGAGAAGGGCGTGGAGCTGACCTACGACGCGGCGGAGGGCTGTACGGTACTGGCCGCCAAGGACGAAATCCACCAGGTGATCTACAACCTGGTGGATAACGCGGTGAAGTACTCCGCCGGCGGCGCCGTCCAGGTGTCCCTGCGGTGGCACAGCGAGCAGGTGGTGCTGGAGGTGGCGGACAACGGCGCGGGCATTCCGGAGGAGGACCTGCCCCGGATTTTCCAGCGGTTCTACCGGGTGGACAAGGCCCGCTCCCGGGCCGCCGGCGGTACGGGACTGGGCCTGTCCATCGTCCAGGATACCATGGAGAAGCGGGGCGGCACTGTGGAGGCCGCCAACCGGCCCGGCGGCGGCGCGGTGTTTACCGCCCGCTGGCCCTACGCGAGGGGAGGCGAGCTGTCATGAGAGGGAGATACGGCCTGCTTCTGGGCGCCGTTCTGCTGGCGCTCCTGTGCGCCGCCTGTGGCCCGGCGGAGGGGGAGGCGGAGGAGAACGGCTACCTCCTCTATTTCCGGGAGAAGGATTTAACGGCTTCCTCCGGCGGCGATGTCTTCCAGACGGAGGCGGTGGAGATAGAGGAGGGACTGGACACCCAGACGGCGGTGGAAAATCTGGTGAAACACCTGCTGGAGGGCCCGCGGAGCGAGCTGCTGCGGGGAACGCTGCCCGCCGGCACCACGCTGCTGTCGGCCCGGGTGGAGGGCAGCCGGGCGGTGGTGGACTTCTCCGCGGCTTACAGCACCCTCTCCGGCGTGCGGCTGACCATGGCGGACTACGCTGTGACGCTGACGCTGACGCAGCTGCCGGAGATCACCTCCGTGAAGATCACCGTTCAGGGCCAGGAGCTGGCCTACCGGGACAAGCAGGTATTTACTGCCCGGGACGTGCTGCTTTCCTCTGAGGAGGACGTGGTGAGCACCGTGGAGGCGGTGCTGTACTTCCTGAACGAGGAGGGGAGGCTGACGGAGGAGCGGCGGACGCTGGACCTCTACGAGGGAGACACCCAGGCCGCTGCCGTGATCCGAGCCCTGGAGAGCGCGCCGGAGACAAAGGGGCTCGTCACAGCCCTACCGGAGGGGTTCCGAGTGCGAAGCGTGTGGCAGGAGGAGGACACCTGCTATGTCAATCTCTCCTCGTCGCTGATGGGGGGATTGGCGGAGGACCTGCCCCTGGGTACGGCGCTGGATTCCCTGAGCCGCTCTCTTTGCTCTTTGGACGCTGTGAGCGAGGTGCGCTTCCTGGTGGACGGGGAGTTTGAGGAGCGATATGGGGGCGTGGATTTGTCCGAGCCCTACACGAACGCCATGAACGGCGGATAGCGGATTGAAAGAGACGGCGGGAGCTTAAGCTCCCGCCGTCTCTATTGTACTTGCTTACAGTGAGCACTTGCCCCGGGCCATGTACCGCCCTCGGGGCTCCGGGTCCAGCACCTTGCCCTTTTCCGCGGCAAGCCCGCCCCGCAGCCACACCTGCCGGACGCCGCCGGAGGTGACAAAGCCCTCGTAGGGGGTGTAGTCCACGTTGGCCACGCAGTCCGCCGCCCGGATAACGTGGCTGTCGCCGGGGTCGTAGACCACAATGTCGGCGTCGCTGCCGGCCTGGAGTACGCCCTTGCGGGGGAACAGGCCGTAGAGCCGGGCGGGATTCTCGCACAGGGCCTTGCACATCTGGGCCTCCGTAATGCGCTTGGTGGCCACGCCGTAGGAGTAGATCAGCTCCCCACGGGTCTCCACACCGGGAAGGCCCCCGGGAATTTTCGTGAAGTCCTCCCGCCCGGCGTCCTTCTGGGCCAGGGTGAAGGAACAGTGGTCCGTGGAGACGGTCTGAATCTCCCCGTGGCGCAGGGCCCGCCACAGGTCGTGCTGCTCCCACTTCTCCCGCAGCGGCGGAGCGCAGACATACCGGGCGGCGGTGGAGTAATCGCCGTTGCAGTACAGGCTGTTGTCCAGCAGCAGGTACTGGGGACAGGTCTCCACATAGACCTTCTGTCCCCGCCGCCGGGCCCGCTCCACCTCCTCCAGGGCCTCCTGGCAGGAGAGGTGGACGATGATCACCGGGCACTCCGCCGCCTGGGCGATGCGCAGCAGCCGGCTTACCGCCTCCGCCTCCGCGCAGGGGGGGCGGGTAGCGGGATGGCTGGCGGGGGAGAGCTCCCCGGCGTTCTTCCGCTCGGCGGTCATGCCGTCGATGATGCCGGCGCTCTCGCAGTGGACGCCGCAGATGCCCCCCAGGTGCTTCAATTCTTTCAGCGCCCAGTACAGGTCCCGGTCCCCCACCATCATGGCGGGATAGGTCATGTACATCTTAAAGGAGGAGACGCCTTTGGCAAACATATCCGGGATCTCCGCCCGGATGGACTCGTTCCAGTCGTCGATGGTCATGTGGAAGCCGTAGTCGCAGAAGGTGCGGCCGCCGGCCTTTTGGTGCCACAGGTCCAGCCCGTAGTGGAGACTCTCCCCCTTGTTGGGGCAGGCGAAGTCGATGACCGTAGTGGTGCCGCCCCGGAGAGCCGCCCGGCTGCCGGTGTAGAAGTCATCCGCCGTGGTGGTGCCCGCCACATCTAGGTCAAAGTGGGTGTGGGCGTCGATGAAGCCGGGGAACAGCAGGCAGTGTTCCACGTCCACCACCGTGTCGGCGGCCTCTCGGATACTCCGTCCGACTCTCGCGATTTTCTCGCCGTCGATCAGGACGTCGGCCCGTTTCACGCCGGCGGCGGACACCACGCTGCCGCCTTTTAAGAGAGTGCGCATATGCGTTCCTCCATTTCATAGATTGATTTGGCCCATCATATCATGTTTTCCGTGGAATTTCCAGCCCAACTTGACCGCCGGGAGAAAATCTTTCCATTCTTGGGGGTTCCAGAGGCAGTAAAACCGCCATTCGGACATACGTCAGAATGGCGGCTTATTTGCGCCGGCTCGGCGGGTAGGGGGCGGTCTCGTCGGTGCGGCCTAAGAGGTAGTCCACGCTGGTGTTGAAGTAATCCGCCAAACGGTCCGCCAGCTCCAGGGGCAGCGGACGCTCTCCCCGCTCATATTTGGAGTACAGGCTCTGGTCACACAGCAGGTCAGCGGCTACGGTTTTCTGGGCCAGGTCCCGATCCTCCCGCAGATCTCTGATTCTCAGTTTCATATCCATCACCAAGTACCAGTATATTTTGTACATATTGTCCTATTGATAAAATGGACAATATGTCCTAAAATATAATCGTGGCAATGGTGACGCCGCCGCTCATAGAACGCCGAACAGCGGTTTATTTGCGCCGGCTTGGCGGGTAGGGAGTTTTTTCATCCGTGTGGCCCAGAAGATAATCCACACTGGTGCCAAAGTAATCCGCCAGACAGCAAAGGGTTTGGTAGGACATCAGTGTCTTCCCATTTCCGTCTGCGTTTTGTCGGAGTCCTCCCGTAGGTCTCTGACCCGCAGTCTCATTGAAATCATCCCGTAAAATTATTTTTATCTTTTTCCCAGGCAATCAAATCCCCCGGCTGACAATTCATAATCGTACAGAGCTTATCCAGCGTATCTGTCGTAATAGGAAGGTCATGCCGAATACGATGAAGCGTCTGCGGATCGATTCCTTCATTCGCTAAAAAATAGTAGGAAATCCTGTGGGATTTCATAAATGTTCGCATCGGTTCGAATGTAATCGGCAAATTATCACCCCATATGCAATTATATGGGGCTTGCTATTTTTTATTATAGTGATTATAATCACTATATTGAAGGAGGTGCGGTTATGGACTACAAAAAAGCCTATTATACGTTGTTCAACGAGATAACGGATACCATCAACTATCTGAATGAGGACTCTTTCCAACCGAGAGGGGACCGCCTTCGCGTGGCCCGCAATATGCTGATGCTGGCCCAGAGCCGGACGGAGCTGCTGGTCATCTCCCAGCCCAGCGAGGAGGACGAGGTACGAGAGGAAACGCCAGGGGAAACCGCTCCTTTAACATAGCGAATCCGGCGGCCGGAAATGGCCGCCGGATTTTTCCCCCTTGTCCCGGAAGTTGTTTTTTGCTATACTTGCCCTATTCGGGAGGAGGTGCCGCTGTGCATGAGATCCGCGCAAAGTCCATTCTCTCCTCTGGGAACGGTATCAACATCTACCGGGGCTGCACCCACGGCTGCATCTACTGCGACTCCCGCAGCGCCTGCTACCAGATGGACCACGCCTTTGAGGACGTGGCGGTAAAGGTCAACGCCCCGGAGCTGCTGGAGGACGCGCTCCGCCGCAGACGCCGCCGCTGCATGATCGGCACCGGCTCCATGTGCGACCCCTACCTGCCCCTGGAGCGGGAGACCCGACTGACCCGGCGGTGTCTGGAGGTCATTGACCGCCAGGGCTTCGGCGTGTCGCTGCTCACCAAGTCCGACCTGGTCCTGCGGGATCTGGACCTCCTGAGACGCATCAACCAAACCGCCAAGGCGGTGGTCTGCACCACCTTCACCACCTTCGACGAGGACCTCTGCCGCGTTCTGGAGCCCCGCGTCTGTACCACCCGCCGCCGCTTCGAGACGCTGAAAGCCTGCCGTGAGGCGGGCGTTCGCACCGGCGTGTGGCTGTGCCCCATCCTCCCCTTTCTCAACGACACGGAGGAGAACCTGCGGGGCCTGCTGGAGTACTGCTTCGCGGCGGGCGTGGAGGCCATTGTCAACTTCGGCATGGGCGTCACGCTGCGGGAAGGGGACCGGGAGTACTTTTACGCCCAGCTGGACCGGCATTTTCCCGGTATGAAAGAGCGGTATATCCGCGCCTTCGGGAACCGCTACGAGTGCCTCAGCCCCAATGCCCCGCGGCTGGAGAGAATCTTTCGGGAGGAGTGCCGAAAGCGCGGCGTCCTCTGGGAGGCGGAGGCGGCCATGGGCTGGCTCATGGAGTTTGAGGACAGACAGGCCGGGCAGCAGCTGGATCTATTTTCATGACAAAGGAGAATCGCCATGTTATTCGTACACTATCCCAAATGCACCACCTGCCAAAAGGCAAAGGCCTGGCTGGACGCCAAAGGGGTCTCCTATGAGGCCCGGGACATCAAGCTGGAGAACCCCTCTGCGGAGGAGCTGCGGACCTGGTGGACAGCCAGCGGGAGCCCGCTGAAAAAGTTCTTCAACACCAGCGGCCTCCAGTACCGGGCCCTGGAGCTGAAGGACAAGCTCCCGGCCATGAGCGAGGAGGAGCAGCTCCAGCTGCTGTCCACCGACGGGATGCTGGTGAAGCGGCCCATCCTGGTGGGGGAGGACTTCGTCCTGACGGGCTTCCGCCCGGCGGAGTGGGAGGAGAAGCTGCCGTGATTGTCCGCTGTGACCTGGCCCCTCTGGACGGCATCACAAAGAGTGTCTTCCGCCGGGTGTGGGGGCGGTGTTTCGGCGGCGCGGACCGGTATTTCATCCCCTTCTTCTCCCCAACCCCCCAGCACGTCCTCACCCCCCGGGACCGCCGGGAGCTGGAGATGCTCCCCGGCCTCCGTCAGGTGCCCCAGGTGATGACCTGCCGGGCGGAGGACTTCCTGTGGGCGGCGGAGACCGTAAAGGACCTGGGCTATGACGAGGTGAATCTGAACCTGGGCTGTCCCTCCGGCACCGTCACCGCCAAGGGCAAGGGAGCGGGCTTCCTGGCAAAACCGGAGGAGCTGGACCGCTTCTTTGATGCCGTGTTCGCCCGTGTCTCCCTCCCCGTCTCCGTCAAGACCCGGCTGGGGGTCCAGTCCCCGGAGGAGTTTGGGCGGCTGCTGGAGATCTATAACCGCTATCCCATCGCCTGCCTCACCATCCACCCCCGGGTGCGGACGGAGAAGTACCGGGGCCCCATCCACCGGGACGTGCTTGCCACCGCCCTGGCGGAGAGCCGGAACCCGGTGTGCTGCAACGGCGATCTGCGGACCGTGGCGGAGTGCCGGGATTTTGAGGCGGCGTTCCCCCGGGCGGAACACGTGATGATTGGCCGGGGAGCCGTGGCGGACCCGGCCCTGCTGAGAAAGCTCCGGGGCGGCTCCGCCGCCAGCCGGGAGGAGCTGCGGGATTTCACCGCCGCCCTGTACCGGGAGTACCAGTCCTTTTACGGCCAGGTGAACCCCGCCTCCCAGCGGATGAAGGAGGTCTGGTTTTACCTCATTCACCTCTTTCAGGACGGGGAGCGGTACGGCGGCAGGATGCGCCGCTCCCGGGGCGCGGCGGAGTATGAGCGCATTGAGGCGGAGATCTTCCGGGACCTGCCTCTGCGGGACCACTCCCAGGGAGACCTGGTTTGAAAAAGAGACGGCTGCGGATTGTTCCACAGCCGTCTTTTTCGCTTTCATCGAAGGTATTTTTAAATCCATAGCAGAGATTTGGCTGGGGCCGTTCAGAGTTGTCCCCGGTTCCCGGAGCGTCGGATATACGCCGGACAGTAGGCACTGATGCCGGCGGTTGCGCACCGGGAGATGGGGGCGTTTCATTTCAATTCCAGCGTCTTCTCATAAGAGGCGATGACCGCCTCCATCACGGCGCCGCGAAAGCCCGCGGCCTCCAGCGCCCGAACGCCCTGGATGGTGGCGCCCCCGGGGGAGCAGACCGCGTCCTTCAGCGCGCCGGGGTGCTGTCCGGACCGCAGCGCCAGCTTGGCGGAGCCCAGCATCATCTGGGCAGCCAGCTCCACAGCCTGGGCACGGGGGAGGCCGCAGGCCACGCCGCCGTCCGCCATGGCCTCCAGAAACAAGTCCGCGAAGGCGGGACCGCAGCCGGACACGGCGGACCCCGCGTCCATCAGCCGCTCCGGCAGGCGGGAAAAGCGTCCCGCACCGGCCATGGCCTCCAGAAAAATCCGTTCCTCCTCCCCGGTGACGCTCTCCCCGCAGGTGTAGAGAATCATCCCCCTGCCCACCGCCACCGGCGTGTTGGGCATGATGCGGATGACGGGATACGTCCCCCCGGCCAGCTCCTGAACCCGGGCGATGGAGAGCCCCGCCGCCATGGTCACCAGGACAAAGCGGTCCGGCCGCTCCGCCAGTTCCGGTTTCAGCTCCGTCAGCAGCTGCGGCATCATCTGGGGCTTTACGCCTAAAAACACATAGTCCGCCCATTTAGCCACACCCACGCCGCCGGAGGCCCGGCAGCCTAGTTCCTCCGCCAGGATCTTTATCTTTTCCGGCGTCCGGCCGGCAAGGCCGATACAGGCCCCGGGCACGCTTTTCCGGGCCGCCCGGGCCAGGGCCCCGCCCATGTTTCCCACGCCGATAAAGCCCAGCTTCACTCCGCTGTATGTGGCATCGTTCGTCATATAGAATCCCCCTGTTGAATTCGGAATCAGAGATTTTAAGAAGCTGTACCAATAGTCGAAGTGCGTGTATGGGGGAGAAAATTTTTTGGCTGGCAAGGAAGAAACGCGCAGGAATCCTGGCGGATTTCAAGCGTTGCTGACGCCGTCCAGCCGGAAAATTTTCCGTCCAGACGCGTGCTTCCGCCTATTGGTACAGCTTCTAGGAATAGACGGGGAAGAACGGCCGCCGGGACCTGCCCGGCTCCGCGCGGCGCGGAGATCTTCCCCTCACCGGATCTGCCCCGTGCCGTAGACCACGTATTTGCGGCTGGTCAGCTCCTCCAGGCCCATGGGGCCCCGGGCGTGCATTTTCTGGGTGGAGATGCCGATCTCCGCCCCCAGGCCGAACTCGCCGCCGTCGGTGAAACGGGTGGAGGCGTTGACGTACACCGCTGCGGCGTCCACCATGTCCAGAAACCGCTGGGCCTTGAAGTAGTTGGTGGTGATGATGCTCTCGGAGTGCTGGGTGCCGTGGGCGTTGATGAAGGCGACGGCCTCCTCCATGTCCCGGACCGTGCGGACCGCCAGGATGTAGTCGTCGTACTCCGCGTCCCAGTCGCTCTCCGCCGCCGGGACGCCCCGGTCCCCCAGAACCGCCAGGGCTTTTTCGTCGCACCGCAGCTCCACACGGTGCCGCTCCAGCAGGGGCACGGCCTTTTGGAGGAAGGACTCCAGCACCTCCTCCTGCACCAGCACGCACTCCACGGCGTTGCAGACGGAGGGCCGGGAGCACTTGGCGTTGTACAAAATCTCCGCCCCCATGTCCAGATCCGCCTCGCCGTCCACGTAGATGTGGCAGACCCCCTCTCCGGTGCGGATGACGGGGACGCTGGCCTCCTTCGCCACGGCCCGGATCAATCCCGCGCCGCCCCGGGGAATCAGCACGTCTACGTACCCGTCCAGGTGCATCAGCTCATTTGCCGTCTCATGGCTGGTGTCCTGCACCAGGGAGACGCAGTCCTCCGGCAGTCCCGCCGAGGCCAGAGCCTCCCGCATAAGGGCCGTCACGGCCCGGTTGGAGCGGATGGCCTCCTTGCCGCCCCGGAGAATGCAGACGTTGCCGGACTTGAGGCACAGCGCCGCCGCGTCCACGGTGACGTTGGGCCGGGCCTCAAAGATGATGGCGACGACCCCCAGGGGCACCCGCCTGCGGCTGATTATGAGGCCGTTGGGTCGGGTCTCCGTCTTGTCCGCCGTTCCGATGGGGTCCGGCAGGGCGATCACCTGGCGGACTCCTTCCACGATGCCGGCGACGCGCTCCGGCGTCAGGGTCAGCCGGTCCAGCATGGCGGGGCGCATCCCCGCCTCCTTCGCGGCGGCCACATCCTCCGCGTTGGCGGCCAGCCACTCCGCCTGCCGCTCTGTCAGAATGCTGGCGATGGCCTCCAGGGCGGCGTTTTTTTGCGCCGTCCCGGCGGTGGCCAGGGTGTAGGACGCGGCCTTGGCCGCCTGTCCCTGCTGCTGTAATGCTGTCATGGCAATATCTCCTTATCAGATTCCGCCAGGCGGTTTTCCCGTACCACCCGGCAGGGATTTCCCAGGGCGACGGTATGGCTGGGGACGTCCTTTGTCACCACGCCTCCCGCCCCGATCACCACATTGTCCCCAATGCGCACCCCGGGCATGAGGATGGCCCCTCCGCCGATCCACACGTTGTCCCCGATGATAACCGGGGCCGTCCGGGTTTGGCAGAAGGAGAAAGAGCCGTCCTCCCTGGGCGGGCCGAACCGTTCCGCCGCGTGCAGGGGATGGAAAGCGGTGTAAATCTGTACGCCAGGGGCGATGAGGGCGTTTTTTCCGATGACGATCCGGTTGTCGTCCAGGAAGACGCAGTTCATGTTGATCTCACAGTTGTCGCCCAGATAGATGTTACAGCCGTAATCTGCAAAGAAAGGAGGCGTGATCCAGGTGTTCCGCCCCCGGCCTCCCAGCAGCTGGGACAGGATGCGGTCTTTCCCCGCCAGATCCCGGGAGTCCAGCTGATTGTAATCCCGGACCAGGTCCTTAGCCCTGTGCCACTGGTCCAGCAGCTCGGGGTCCCCGCAGTCATAGAGGAGCCCGGCCAGCATTTTCTCCCGCTCCGTCATAGGGCGTTCTTTCCGGCGGCTACGAACCGGGTTCCGATGTCCCGCCCCTCCACGATGCCGTACAGGTCCTCCGTCCGGGCACCGTTGGTGATGACCATGTCAAACCCGGCGGCCATGGCCACCCGGGCGGCGGAGAGCTTTGTAGCCATGCCGCCGGTGCCCCGCCAGGTGCCCGCGCCGCCGGCCATCTCCAAAATCTCCGGCGTCAGCTCCGTCACCTGGTGGAGGAGCTTCGCGGACCGGTGGGTCTTGGGGTCGGCGTCATAGAGGCCGTCGATGTCGCTGAGGAGGACCAGCAGGTCCGCCTGGCACAGTCCCGCCACGATGGCGGAGAGGGTATCGTTGTCGCCAAGGACCTTGTGATGGCCCGTCTCGATCTCGGCGGAGGAGACGGAGTCGTTCTCGTTTACCACCGGGATCACCCCCATCTCCAGCAGAGCGGAGAAGGTGCCCCGCAGATGCTCCGCCCGGGCCGGGTCCTCCACATCGTCTCCGGTCAGCAGGATCTGGGCCACGGACTGGTTGTACTCGCCGAAGAGCTTGTCGTAGATGTGCATCATCCGGCACTGGCCCACCGCCGCCGCGGCCTGTTTCATCCGCAGCTCCCTGGGCCGCTCTGAAAGGCCCAGCTTCTCCGTCCCCACGGCAATGGCGCCGGAGGACACCAGAATGACCTCGTGGCCCAGGCCGTGGAGGTCCGCCAGGGTGCGGGCCAGCCGCTCCATGCTTCTCAGGTCCAGACTCCCGGAGTCGTGGGTGAGGGTGGAGGTACCCACCTTCACCACCACGCGCAGTTTCTTCTCTTTCATCTTCTCGTCCTCCCGCCCCGTGGGTGTGATTTTCCCCAGTATAGCACGCCGGAGCCAAAAAGAAAAGCCCAGAGAAGAGAGGAAACCGGCGAACCCCGCCGGGCCGCCGGTTTTTTTTTACAGCCGCCGCAGGGAACGCGAAGCGGCCGTGCGATGGACTTCATAGGAAACGCCGGGCACGTTTCATGCGCCGGCGGGCTCCGCCCGCCTTGAAAACCGCTTGCCGGCTTTCAAACAAGGCCTATACTATGCGTTCTTCTCCGCCTTTGCCTCCTGTCTTTTCCGGACCGACCGGGAGAGGTAGTAAAAGAACAGGAAAGTCAGGACGGTTCCTCCAATCAGCTCCGCGGTGTGGAAGCCCGCCACACGGGATAAGGCCATCTGCCCCGCGATTACCACCGCCACCGCCAGAATCCCCGCCGCAATACCCTTCATCATGCTCTTCATTGCTTTTTCCTCCGTTTCTGTTCTCTTGGAACTGATGTCAGTATAGCAAAACGCCCCAGGTCCTGCCATAGCTTTGCCTTACAGTTTGCCGCCGAGTCTTACATTGTTGTAAGGTTTTCGCCGCAGGAGGTGTATTTTCCGAAAACCTGCGGAAAATACCGGGGAAAGCGAGGGATTGTTATGACTGAACCCACAAAGACCACCGACACCGAACAGGAACACCAGCCGGAGAATGCCCAGTCCATCCTGGACTTCGGTGCGGCCCTGACCCGCACGCCCCACGGCGCCGTCTACTGTTTGACCATTATCGGCCAGATCGAGGGGCACACCACCGCCGCCAACAACGCTAAGACCACCAAATACGAGCATGTCCTGCCCCTGCTGGCCAAGCTGGAGGAGAGCGGGGACGTGGACGGCGTACTGTTTTTACTCAACACCGTGGGCGGCGATGTAGAGGCGGGGCTGGCCATCGCGGAGCTTATCGCCGGCATGACCAAGCCAACGGTCTCCATTGTCCTGGGGGGCAGCCACTCCATCGGCGTTCCCCTGGCGGTGGCGGCCCGGCGGAGCTTTGCCGTGCCCAGCGCCGCCATGACCATCCACCCCGTCCGTATGAGCGGCACGGTCATCGCCGCCCCCCAGACCTACCACTACTTCGAACGGCTTCAGGAGCGGATTGTGGCTTTTGTGGCCGGGCACAGCCAGATCTCGGCGGAGGATTTCCAGGACCTGATGCTGAGAAAGGACGACATGGCCGCGGATGTGGGCAGCGTGATCTACGGCGAGGAGGCGGTGAGCCTGGGGCTTATCGACCAGGTGGGGGGCCTCTCCGACGGCCTGCGGTGCCTCTACCGGCAGATTGAGGAGCACAAGGGAAAAAAGGCGTGAGAAAAGAGGGGGAAATTCCCCAATGCCATTAAGTTAACCAATAAATTCCAAAAGAAAGAAAAAAGCCTTGACAAAGGCAAAAAAATGTGCGGCAAGGCCCTGAAAACAAGATTGATTTTCAGGGGGCGGGCACATGAAATACACAGCTGAAGGGTTGAGGGATACACTGTTGTCCATGATCGAGGAAATGGGGAATCACCCGGAGCGGTACGCTAAAAATCCAGGCAAAGATTTTACCCGGCGGCGTTCGCTGACGCTGCCCGCGCTGATGAAACTCATCCTGACCATGGACGAAAAAAGCGTCTGGAAGGGACTGCTCGGATATTTTGGGAATGAGATCGACACTCCGTCGGCAGGCGCCTTTGTCCAGCAGAGGAAAAAGCTGCTGCCCCGTGCATTTTCTGAGTTGTTCCACCGGTTCACCGATGCTCTGGATGCGCCAAAGAGATTTCGGGGTTATCGGCTGCTGGCCGTGGACGGCACTTCCCTGAAATCCACGTCATATCCCGAGGACGCAGACGCCTACCGGCCGGGCACAGAGCGGCAGCACGGCTGGAATCTGTACCACATCAACGCGCTCTATGATCTGGAGAACGGCATTTATACCGACGCCCTGGTGCAGAAGGAGCACACCAAAAACGAAGACGCGGCCTTGTGTGAAATGGCGGGGCGTTCCGCCATTCCGGAGCCTGTGATCCTGCTGGCGGACCGGGGGTATGAGGCGTACAACAGCTTTGCCCGTCTGGAGCAAAGGGGCTGGAAGTATCTGATTCGCCTCAAGGACCGGAACAGGACCTATGCTTACGGGATCACGTTGCCCGATCAGCCAGAATTTGACCTCCCGGTGCGTGTTACGCTGGGACGGCTGACCGTGCGGCAGCTGGAGCGGCGGGCCATCCCTGTCCCGGGGGACTACTGCCGCCTTCCCAATCAGGTCCCATTTGATGATTTGGAACCCGGCAGCGCCGGTTTCCATCTGTTTTCCGCCAGAATTGTTCGCTTGCTGCTGCATGACGGAAGTACGGAAACCCTCATCACAAACCTGGATCCGGATCAATTCCCGCCCGATGTGCTGCGCAGCCTTTACGCCAGGCGATGGGGCATTGAAACCTCCTTCCGGCAGCTGAAATATACCGTGGGCATGGTCCATCTGCACTCCAAGAGGCCAGAGCTGATCCTTCAGGAGATCATGTCTGCCTTCATCATTTTTAACTTTGCCCAGGCCGCCGCCTGGGGTGTAGACACGACCCGAGGCAAGTCCAAATACAAACGCCGCGTCAATTTCTCCGATGCGGTTTACTTCTGTTGCCAAGTTCTCCGGGGCGTGGCCTTTGACGTGATCCGCTTCTTGGAGCGTAATCTCCTGCCCTGCCGCCCAGACCGCAGCTATCCCAGACCCCTGGTTGCCGGCAACCGCATTTCTCCTGTGTATGTCCCCGCGCGTTGACTCCCCTGCCTGCCTTGCAACTCTCTTTTTGGTAACTTCTGGTTAACTTAATGACATTA
>CAJUDV010000039.1 GCA_910585385.1 uncultured Oscillibacter sp.
ACTTGCCCTCCATCACCGGCATGCCGGCCTCCGGGCCGATGTCCCCCAGGCCCAGAACGGCGCTGCCGTCGGTGATGACGGCGCAGAGATTGTGGCGGCGGGTCAGCTCGTAGCTCTTGCCGGCGTCCTTTTGGATCTCCAGACAGGGCTGGGCCACGCCGGGGGTGTAGGCCAGGGACAAATCGTCCTTCGTCTCCACGGGGACGGCGGCCACCACCTCGATCTTGCCCCTCCACTCGCCGTGGAGCCGCAGGGATTCCTTCGCGTAATCCATATGTGTTACCTCTCTTTATTCTCCGCCGGGGCAGGTCTCCCCGGCTGATATTTTGTCAGGCCTCCCAGCCCTTGGCCCGGTCCACGGCTCTGGTCCACCCCTGCCGCAGACGGTCCCGCTCCGCCCGGGAGATGCCGGGATCAAAGCGGCGCTCCAGGGTCCACTGGCCCCGGATCTCCTCCCGGCTGCGCCAGACGCCGGCGGCCAGTCCCGCCAGATACGCCGCCCCCAGGGCGGTGGTCTCCCGGATCACCGGGCGGAGAATGGCCCCGCCCACCACGTCCGCCTGGAACTGCATGAGAAAATCGTTGGCGGAGGCGCCGCCGTCCACCCGCAGCTCCCTGAGACGGATGCCGGTGTCCTCCTCCATGGCGGAGAGCACGTCTCCCGTCTGGTAGGCGATGGACTCCAGGGCCGCCCGGATGATGTGGTCCCGGCCCGCGCCCCGGGTCAGGCCCAGAATGGCCCCCCGGGCGTACATGTCCCAATGGGGCGCGCCCAAACCGGTGAAGGCGGGCACCACATACACCCCGCCGCTGTCGGGGACCTTCCGGGCGGAGTACTCGCTGTCAGCGGCCTCGGTGATGAGGCGCAGCTCGTCCCGGAGCCACTGGATCACCGCGCCGCCCACAAACACGCTGCCCTCCAGGGCGTACTGGACCTTCCCCTCCAGCCCGGCGGCGATGGTAGTCACCAGCCCATTCCGGCTGCGGACCAGCTTCTCCCCGGTGTTCATCAGCAAAAAGCAGCCGGTGCCGTAGGTGTTCTTGGCCTCTCCGGCGGCAAAGCAGGCCTGGCCGAAGAGAGCCGCCTGCTGGTCCCCGGCGATGCCGGCGATGGGCACCTCCACCCCCTGAATATTCACCGTGCCGTAGACCTCGCTGGAGGAGCGGACCTCCGGCAGCATCCCCATGGGGATGTCCAGCCGCCGGCAGATCTCCTCATCCCAGCGGAGATTCTCAATATCATAGAGCATGGTGCGGCTGGCGTTGGTGCAGTCCGTGACGTGGACCCTTCCGCCGGTGAGCTTCCAGATGAGCCAGCTGTCCACGGTGCCAAACAGCAGCCGCCCGCGCTCCGCCCCCTCCCGGGCACCAGGGACATTGTCCAGAATCCACCGGATCTTGGTGGCGGAGAAATAGGCGTCGATCAAAAGGCCCGTGCGCCGGCGGACGTAGTCCGCAAACGCCCCGTCCTTTTTCAGCTCCTCGCACAGCGCCGCCGTGCGGCGGCACTGCCACACGATGGCGTTGCACACGGGCCGCCCGGTCTCCCGGTCCCAGACCACGGTGGTCTCCCGCTGATTGGTGATGCCAATGGCGGCCACCTCCGCCGCCGGAACGCCGGCCTGGGCCAGCGCCTCGTTCAGCACTCCGTACTGGCTGGAGTAGATCTCCATGGGGTCGTGCTCCACCCAGCCCGGCTGGGGGTAGACCTGGGTGAACTCCTTCTGGGCCATGCCCACGATATTCTGGGCCCGGTCAAAGAGAACGCAGCGGCTGCTGGTGGTCCCCTGGTCCAGGGCGGCAACGTACTGTCTCACGGCGAGGCCTCCTCTCTTTCTCTCGAAAAGGGACACGGGAGCAAAACGGCTTTTTGGTCCGTCCTGCTCCCGTTCATCTCCATCTTTTTATACCAAAAAACAGCCGCCTTGTCAAGCCGCCGGTCAGGGGGCGGGGTACTGGGTCCCGGCAGCCGTCAGCTCTCCGTACCGCCGGGTGACGCCCGGCCAGTCCACCAGCCGCCACCAGGCCTCAAAGTACTCGTCCCGCCGGTTCTGATAGGGCAGGTAGTAGGCGTGCTCCCACACGTCGCACCCCAGCAGGGGCGTCAGAGGCAGGGTGCTGTCCTGGTTGGGGGTCTTGCGGACGGAGAGCCGCCCCTCCCGGTCCGACACCAGCCACGCCCAGCCGGAGCCGAACTGCCCCAGGGCGGCGGAGCGCAGAGCGGCCTTCAGCCCCTGGAGATCCCCGAAGTCCCGGTCAATGGCCCCCTGGAGAACAGGACCGGGGGCGGAGGCCGGCGCGGGGTGCAGGGTCTTAAAGTACAGGTCGTGGTTATAAACCCCGCCGGCGTTGTTCCGCACGCCCTGGCGGATGTCCTCCGGCAGCTCCGGCCAGTCCCGCATCAACCGTTCCAGGGACCAGCCGTGGTACTCCGGGCGGTCTTTCAGCAGCTTGTTGAGATTGTCCACGTAGGTGTTAAAGTGCTTGTCGTGGTGGAAGTGCATGGTGCGCTCGTCCAGCTCCGGCAGCAGGGCATCGTAGGCGTAGGGCAGGGGCGGCAGGGTAAAGGGGTAATGTGTCTCCATCGCGCGTCATCCTCTCTAAAAATGTGATGACGCTAGTATATGCGGTAAAGAGAAAAAATATCGGCCGAAAACAGGTCTCCGCGCCGCCAATGGGCGGCGCGGAGGCTCTGCCGCTCACTGTTTTGTGTGCAGCAGGTGATGGGCCCGCTGGCTGAGCGGGGCTTTCAGATAGGTCCGGTACAGGGCCTGGACGTCCGGATTCTCATGGGAGAACCGAATCGGGGACTTGGCGTCCAGCTTCCAGAGTTTGTCGCCTCTGGCCGCCGCCATCTCCACACCCTCGTGGATGGGCTGTCCGCCGCCGCCGGCACAGCCGCCGGGACAGGCCATGACCTCCACGAAGTCATACTCCGCGTCACCGCTGTCGATGGCCTCCATCAGCCTCCGGGTATTGGCCAGGCCGCTGACCGCCGCCACACGGACGTCTCCCGCGCCGGGGATGTTGAAGACCGCCTCCCGCCAGGGCCTGCTGCCCCGGACAGCCTGGAAGGCGTCGGGGTCCGGATTTTTCCCGGTCACCAGGTAGTAGGCGCTGCGGAGGGCCGCATCCATGACCCCGCCGGTGGCGCCGAAGATCACCGCCGCGCCGGTGCCGCTGCCCAGGGGGCTGTCAAACTCCGCCTCCTCCAGGTCGGCGGGGACAATGCAGTCGCTGCGGAAGAGGCGGCACATCTCCCGGGTAGTCAGCACGGCGTCCACGTCCGGGTCGCCGCAGGCGTCGTTCATCCCCGGCAGCTCGCACTCCGCCTTCTTGGCGGAGCAGGGCATGATGGACACCACAAACACCTTGTGGGGGTCCAGGCCCATCTTCTCCGCGAAGTAGCTCTTTGCCACGGCGCCGAACATCTGCTGGGGGGATTTGGCGGTGGACAGGTGCTCCGCGTAGGCGGGGTACTGGGTCTTGAGGAACTTCACCCAGCCGGGACAGCAGGAGGTGAACATGGGCCAGCGGTGCCGCCCCCGGTGGGTAAACCGCTCGATAAACTCGCTGCCCTCCTCCATGATGGTGAGGTCCGCGGCGAAATTGGTGTCGAACACGTAGTCAAATCCAATGCGCTTTAACGCCGCCACCATGCGCCCGACAGTGGCCTGCCGGGGAGGCAGGCCAAAGGACTCCGCCCAGGCCGCCCGCACCGCCGGAGCCACCTGGACCACCACCGTCACCTCGGGGTCCGCCAGGGCCCAGAAGGCCTTGTTGGTGTCGTCCCGAACCGTCAGCGCGCCGGTGGGACAGTGGGTGACGCACTGTCCGCAGAAGGTACAGTCCGTGTTCTTGAGGTAGCGGTTGTAACTCACGTCCACCGTGGTGCGGGAGCCGGTGCCCGCCACATCCCAGATGTGCATACCCTGGATCTTGTCGCACACCTGCACGCAGCGCATGCACTTGACGCACTTGCTGGCCTCCCGGACAATGGGAACGCTCAAATCCAGACGGGCCCGCTCCGGCTGCACCTCATAGGGCTGGTAGTGGATATTCATGTCGTGGGACAGCTTCTGGAGCTCGCAGCTGCCGCTGCGGACGCAGACGGTGCAGTTGGAGTTGTGCTGGGAGAGGATCAGCCGCAGGTTGGTCTTCCGGGCCTCCCGCACCCGGGGGGAGTTGGTCTGAATCACCATGCCCTCCAGGATCTCGGTGTTGCAGGCGGGCACCAGGCGCTCCGTGCCCTCCACCTCCACCATGCACATGCGGCAGGCGGCGATCTCGTTGACGTCCTTCAAAAAGCACAGGTGGGGGATGGGAATGCCGGCCTTCTCCGCGGCGGCCAGAATGGTGGTGCCCTTGGAGGCGGTCAGCTGCCGCCCGTTGATCGTGAAGTTTACCATTTTTCCACACGTCCTCCCTTGAAGTTTCCATACCCGAAGTGGTCGCATCGCAGGCACCGGGAGGACTCCTGCCCGGCCTCCTCGTCGGTCATGCCGCACTCGATGCACTGGAAGTCCGCCTTGCGCTCGCAGGCGTCCCGCTCGGTGGCGTTGACCCGGCCGCGGGGCCTGAGGTCCGTGCACCGGGGCGTGGGCACCTTCACCTCCGCCTCAATCTCGTGGTTGAAGCCCAGGTACTCGTCGATGTTGGCGGCGGCGGCCTTTCCGGCGGCGATGGCCCGGATGACGGTGGCGGGGCCGGTGACGCAGTCGCCGCCGGCGAAGACGCCCACCATGTCGGGGAGCTGGGTGCTGGAGTCCGCCAGCAGCGCGCCGCCCCGCTGAATCTTAATGCCGGTCTGCTCCAGCCCGCGGGTCTCAATGCCCTGGCCGATGGCCACGATAATGGTGTCCGCCGGAATGCGCATGGGCTCCACCGCGGCGGTGCCCGGCCGGGGACGGCCCGCCTTGTCCATCTCGCCAATGATCTGGGGCTGGGTCCACAATGCCGCCACGTGGCCGTGCTCGTCGGCCTCGATGCGCAGGGGGGCCTGGAGGGTCAGCACCTCCGCGCCCTCGGCGATGGCCCCCTCCACCTCTTCCGCCTGGGCGGTCATGTCCTCCTGGCGGCGGCGGTAGACGCAGGTCACCTTGTCCGCCCCAAGGCGGATGGCGGAGCGGGTCACGTCCATGGCAACGTTGCCGCCGCCGATGACCACCACGTTCTGTCCGGAGAAGTCCGGCATCTCGTCGTCACCGATGTGGCGCAGCAGCTCCACGGCGGAGACGACGCCCAGGCTGTCCTCCCCCTCAATGCCGGTCTTCTTGTCCGTGTGGGCGCCGATGGAGAGATACAGGCCGTCGTACTGCTGCTTCAGCTGGTCAAAGGTCACGTCCACACCCACATCCACGCCGGTATGTACCTGGATACCCAGAGAGAGGATGGAGGCGATCTCCGCGTCCAGCTTCTCCCGGGGCAGACGGTAGCTGGGGATGCCGTAGCGCATCATGCCCCCCAGCTGGCGCTGCTTTTCGTACACGGTGACCCTGTGGCCCATAAGGGCCAGGTAGTATGCGGCGGAGAGACCGCCGGGGCCGCCGCCCACAATGGCCACGGACTTGCCGGTGGCGGGGGCGGGCTTCGGCTGGGGCACATCCCCGGCGTGGTCCACGGCGTAACGCTTGAGCCCCCGGATATTCAAAGCGTCGTCCACCATGTTCCTGCGGCAGCGGGCCTCGCAGGGGTGCTCGCAGATGTAGGCGCAGGCGGTGGGGAAGGGATTGTCCTTGCGGATCAGGCGCACCGCGTCGCCGCAGCGGCCCTCGCTGATGAGGGCGATGTAGCCGGGAATATCCACCCCGGCGGGGCACAGCGCCACGCAGGGCACGGGGTTTTTGAGGCTCCCCAGGCACCGGTGGTGGAGGATGTGCTCCTCGTAGTCGTCCCGGAAGCCCCGCAGGCCCATGAGAACCAGATTGGCCGCGTCGATGCCGATGGCGCAGTCCGCGGTGTCCACAATCACCTGGGCGGTGCCCTCAATGCGGTTGAGAATCTTCATGCTGGGCTCGCCGTCCAGCACCTCGCGGATCATGTTGGACAGCTGGGTCAGCCCCACCCGGCAAGGCACGCACTTGCCGCAGGTCTGGGCACGGCAGAGGTCCAGAAAATTCAGCGCCATGTCCACCGGGCACAGACCCGGGGGGCTGGCGGCGATCCGCCGCTCCATGTTCCGGTACAGCTGCTCCACCACGGCCTGGGCCTGGCCGGGGGTCTTGACTTCCAGTCTGCTCATACTGTCACTTCTTTCCGAAAAGTTTGTTTGGTCTCCTAAATATTATTATGAACCCGGCCGCAAAAAATGTCAATAAAAGTTATTCTTTAGTCAAAGTCTCGTAAATCCTCGGGCAATTTCTTGTGAAAAAGCCACAAACGCCCCATAAAAACGTTTAACCGTCCTCCGGGGCTCCCCCGGGGGACGGTTCGTTAAATCCGCAACAATGTTCAGCCGCCCCGGCGGACACGTTCCATGCGGCAAAAGCCGAAAAAACGGCCCGCCGTCCATAGGTCGGCGGGCCGCGTCTCACTGGCCCAGCAGGGCCAGATTCCGGTCGGTGATGAAATTGGGAACGCTTTGCAGCACCACGATCTCGTCAACGCCGTTTTCCTGGGCGTAGGCCGCGGCGGAGCCCCGGTAGTACCGCAGGTCCAGCAGGTGGACCTCCTCAAAGTGCCGGGCCAGGAAGGGTGCCAGGGAATCGGCGTAGGAGTCCCGGATCAGCAGAATCCTCCCTGTCCCCTCCTCATTGCGGATGACGCACAGGGGCTGGTTGCCCCCCAGGAAGGCGGCGTACTTGTCCTTCTTTCCCAGGTATTCATCGTCATACAGGCGCGCTTCTCTCGGCGTGCCGTCCCGCCAGGAGGTGACGCTCAGTCCTCTCTCCTCCACCCAGAACTCGATGCTGTCCGGCTCCAGCCAGTGGATGCCGGACTGGGAGTAGAGGGTCCCCTGAAACCCGTTGGAGACCGGGATGTCCCGCTCCTTCGCCGCCTCTACCGCCAGGACCTCCTCCCCCCGGCCCAGGGCCTCCATGAGGGCGGCATAGCCGTAGTACGCCCCCAGGGTGGTCCAGTGGTGGTCCGTGCGGTAGAAGATGTCCTCCTCCGCCCGGGCCCGGAGAGCACTGAGAAAGTCCACGGGCTCCACCCCCTCCAGCTCCTCCGCCCGGGCGATGAAGGCCGCCTGGTCCCAGCTCTCCGCCCCGGCGGGCAGCCGGTCCCGCCAGATCTCCGCCGCCGAGGGAATCAGCCCCAGGTACACCGGGATCTCCGTCCGCTCCGCCAGGCGGGCCGCATGGCGGAGGTTCTTCTCCTCCATGCCCTCCAGGGGCGGGTCAACCTTGGCGATGAGCGTATCGCCGCAGAGGTACACATTGTTGAACTCCCGCTTGCCGAGAACCTGCTCCGCCCGGGCTTTCAAGCCCGTCCAGCCGTCCCGCAGAG
The DNA here is from genome assembly GCA_910585385.1 of uncultured Oscillibacter sp. Lineage (GTDB taxonomy): Bacteria > Bacillota > Clostridia > Oscillospirales > Oscillospiraceae > Oscillibacter. The sequence goes on from CAJUDV010000039.1 coordinate 7,450, forward strand.
GGAACTGGTCGGCAAAGTAGCCCTCCACCGCCTTCGTGTAGCTGCCGTCCGCCAGGGCGGACCAGGTCAGCTCCGGCCGCTGGGCCAGGGTACGGTTCTCCGTCTCGGACCGCTCCCGGTCCGGCAGCAGGAGGTGCCACGCCAGAAGTCCCCCCAGAAAGAGGCAGAAAAAGGCCGTGAGAAACCGGCCGTATGCTTTTGTCATTCCGCCGCCCTCCTCTCAGAACCGGAAATACAGAAACGGATTGTAGCTGCCGTCCACAAGATAAGCAGTGCAAAGGGTCAGCCCCAGTCCCATCAGCACCGGGGTCAAAACCTTCTCCGCCCGCCGTGGCAGCCTCCGCCAGAGCCGCTGGCCCAGGGTGGTGGAAGCCAGAATCAAAACCAAAAAGGTCAGGCCGTAGCTCCGCAGGACATAGCCGTCGGCGGCGCTCCACAGCGGCCCGCCGCCGAAGCACACGGAGAAGTACCCGCCGCACACCGCCAGGTCCTCCATGGCGAAGATCCCCCAGCCGGTGAACACCACCGCCAGGGTGTACAGGTGCTTCACCCAGGCCGGCGTTCTCTTCAGGACTTCCCGCAAGACGTACTTCTCCAGCACCAGCCACGCGGCGAAGTACAGTCCCCAGAGGAGAAAGTTCCAGCTGGCCCCGTGCCACAGGCCGGTGCAGAACCACACGATCAGGATATTCCGCAGGGTTTTCGCCGTGCCGCAGCGGCTGCCCCCCAGGGGGATATACAGGTACTCCCGGAACCAGCCGGTGAGGGACATGTGCCACCGCCGCCAGAACTCCGTCACCGAGGCGGAGAGATAGGGGTGGTCAAAGTTCTCCAGGAACCGGAAGCCAAAGATCTGTCCCAGGCCGATGGCCATATCGGAGTAGCCGGAGAAGTCAAAGTAGATCTGGAAGCCAAAGGCCAGGATGCCAAGCCAGCCCCCCGCCACAGTCAGCTTCCCCGCCGCCTGGGCCGCCAGCTGGGCGTCCCACAGCGCGCCGATGGAGTTGGCCAGCAGCACCTTCTTGGCAAGGCCCAGGGTGAACCGCCGGGCCCCCAGGGCGAAGTCCTCCGCCGTGTTCACCCGGCGGCGAAGCTCCGCCGCCACGGTCTTGTACTGGACGATGGGCCCGGCGATCAGCTGGGGGAACATGGTAACATAGGCCCCGAAGCTGACAATATTCCGCTGGGCCGGCGCGTGGCCGCGGTAGACGTCGATGGTGTAGCTCATAGTCTGGAAGGTGAAAAAGGAGATGCCGATGGGCAGCGGAATCCCCAGCTGGGGCAGGTCCACCCCCGGCAGGGCCGAGAGATTGGCCGCCAGGAAGTCCCAGTATTTGAAAAAGCCCAGCAGCGCCAGGTTGAATGCCACCGACTGTCCCACAAACCACCGGGCCAGCCGGTCGCGGTGCCGGAAATGCTCCACCAGCATTCCGTGGGTGTAGTCAATGAGAGTGGAGAGAACCATAATGGAGATGTAGACCGGCTCTCCCCAGCCGTAAAACACCAGGCTCACCAGAAGCAAAACGGCGTTCCTGGCCCGAAGGGGCATGAGGAAATACACCGCCAGCGTCACGGGCAGGTAGGCGAACAAAAAGGTCAGGCTGCTGAAAATCACGGGCGCTCCCCCTCTTTCAAACTCTTTCAAAGCTGGAAAAACAGCCACGGCAGACTTGCCGCGGCTGTTCCGCAGTTCATCGAACTCATTCAAAGGCCTGATTGAAGATGTCCTCCAGCTGGCTCTGGGTGTCCGCCACGGCCAGCAGGGCCACGCAGTTCCCCTGCCGCTGGACGGTGGTCTTCTTCCACTGCTCAATGGACTCAGGATACCAGGCGCCGCCGGGGTTGGTCTCGTCGCCCACCTGGTAGTCAATGCGGCCCTGGAGAATCTCCTGGGCCTTGTCCGCATCCTCCGAAGAGGCGCACTTCACCAGCACCACCTCGTTGACCACGCCGGACATCAGAGGCGTGCGGGCGATGAGCTGCTCCGTCTCCAGCTCACTGAGGCCGGGGTAGTACAGGTCCAGCATCTCCTCGGATATATCCTCCATGTAGCCGTCGGTCCACCAGTCGCAGACCTCCTCCATGGAGGCGTAGACCTCCGTCAGGTCCACATCCTTGGTCTCGGTCTTGCCGCCGGAGCCGCCGCAGGCGGTCAGGGCCAGCACGGCCGACAGGGACAAAATCAGGGTCATCCATTTTTTCATATCGCTCTTTACTCCTTTGTCATTGGATTTGTCTGTCCTTATGACGGACGGACGGACGAAAAAGTTCCACCCTCAGTATCTCTTTTTTTAAGGCCCCCATTCCCTTCCGCGCCTCCGGCCCTTTTTGCCCCTCCAAGGCGGCGCGGAGGCGGCTGGCAGACGCCGGTCCCACGGAAGATTTCAGGTCTCCGGGGAACCGGCGGCAGACCGACTCCCCCCCCGGTTCCCTGGAAGCACAACGGCAGGCCGGGACTCTCTCAAAAAGAAAACGGCGGTTCTCTCCTTGCTTTTATACAGGAAATACGATATAATTTCAACATCAATTCCGTAACATTCCGGCAACTGTTTTTGTTACTTTTTGAATTCTGAAAGTGAGGTACCATGCCATGTACAGCTTCCGCAACGACTACAGCGAGGGCGCCCACCCCAAAGTCCTCCAGCGCCTGGTGGACACCAATCTGGAGCAGACCTGCGGCTACGCCCTGGACCCCATGAGCGACGACGCCCGGGAGACCGTCCGCCGGGTCTGCGCCGCTCCGGAGGCGGACGTCCACTTTCTCTCCGGCGGCACCCAGACAAACCTTCTGACCATCGCCGCCTTCCTGCGGCCCTACGAGGCGGTCATCGCCCCCTATACGGCCCACATCAGCCTCCACGAGGCCGGAGCCATCGAGGCCACGGGCCACAAGGTCTGCGCCGTGGAGACCCCCGACGGCAAGCTCACCCCCGAGATGGTGGCCGCCGTGGCGGACGGCCACACCGATGAGTTCATGGTCCGCCCCCGGATGGTGTACATCTCCGACACCACGGAGCTGGGCACCATCTACACCAGGGCGGAGCTGACCGCCCTGCGCCGCTGCTGCGATGAGCGGGACCTGTACCTCTTCCTGGACGGCGCCCGGCTGGGCTCCGCCCTCACCGCCCCCGGCAACGACCTGACACTGCCGGACCTGGCGGCCCTCACCGACGCCTTCTACATCGGCGGCACCAAAAACGGCGCCCTCTTCGGGGAGGCCCTGGTGCTGAAAAAGCCCATGGAGCGCTTTCGCTGGCACATGAAGCAGCGGGGGGCCATTCTGGCCAAGGGGCGGCTCATGGCACTGCAGTTCCAAGCCCTGCTGGAGGACGGCCTCTACTTCGACATCGCCCGCCACGCCAACGACATGGCCATCCGCCTGCGGGATGGCATGGCGGCCCTGGGGTATGAATTCCCCATCCCCTCCCCCTCCAACCAGCAGTTCCCGGTGCTTCCCAACACGGTGTCCCGGCAGCTGGAGGAGATGGGCTACCAGTTCGAGCCGGAGAGGGTCGTGGACGCGGACCATACCTGCGTCCGCTTTGTCACCAGCTGGGCCACGCCCCAGTCCGCCGTGGACGAATTTCTCCGGGATTTGGCGGCGTGCAGGTGAGCGCTGCGCAAAAGAAGAGGGAGCGGCAACGCTCCCTCTTCTTTTGTGAAAAGCCGTTTTACTCCTCCGCGTCCTGTCCCTCCTGGGGGACGATGCCGTTCTCCTCCTGGGCCTGGCGGAGATAGTCCTGGGCCCGGGTCTTTCTGCTGGGGACAAAGCTCAGCGCCGCGCCCCTATTCTCGCCCTTGCTCTTGGCGTAGAAGAAACCCGCCACAGAGAACACCACCGCACCAATGAAGTTCACAAACAGGTCCTTCATGGTGTCGATGAGGCCAATGTCCAGGTACCCGCCCATGCCCAGGCTCTCGCCGTTGATGACCACGTCCTGTATGTCCGGTATGGTAATGACCTTGTTGGAGTGCGTCATATCCAGCGCCGCGCTGTGGATGACATGGACAACCGTGTCCCGCTGCATATCCATGCCGAAAAACCAGTCCATAAAGAACTCAAAGAACTCCCACAGCACGCCGATGGTCATGGAGAAGCAGAAGGCCACCAGGGCCAGGAAGAAGGGGGACAGGTCAAAGGTCAGCCGGTCGTCGTCGTTCAAAAGCATAATGAGGGAGAACCCCACCGCCGCCGCCAGAAAGCCGTTGAGGGTGTGGAGCATGGTGTCCCAGTGGGGAACCCGCTCATAGTAGGCGTTGACCTCCCCCAGGATCTCCGCCGCGAAGATGAAGCACAAAATGGTGATCTCCAGAGGCGGCGGCAGCTCGATGCGCAGCTTTACCTGGAGCCAGCTAGGCACGTACAGCAGCGTCAGTGTCAGGACGCAGAAAAAGGCGCTCTCGTAGCTGCCCAGCATCAGCTGACGCACCAGCACCACGATCACCAGCGCCCGCAGCACGTAGAACACGATGAAGGAGCTCCTGTGCTCCCGCAGTTCCCGGTCCATGGCCTGGCGGAAGCTCTTTTTCTCCCGCCGTTTCTCTTGCTTTGTCTTTTTCAAGCCGGTCTTCTCCTTGTATTTGATGGTATGGATTATAGCACAAGGATGCCCCGCTGGCAAGCGGGACATCCCCTGGAGCTTTCCGCGATACCGTGATCTCACGCAATCCGGCAAACAACATATCCCAGCAGGAATACGCCCGCCAGAACGCAGGCAGCGGCGTACGCAAATTCCCTCCTGGTCCTCCCTCCCCGGTTTCGAAGCAGCAGATAGATTCCACCCGCCGCCAGAGCGAACCCAATGCCGCCCTGGATTACCAGGCTCACATCCCTCATACCGGTCTTCCCCCTAAACTCTCCGGCTGATTTTCCAATATTTAATCCCCCGCACAGCAGTCTCTCAGATGTCAACCCCTTCGCAGGCCGGCAGCGCTTTTGCCTAGCGGCCCGGCAAAAGGCCCGCCTCACCCCGCCGCCGCGCTCTTCCCGGACAGCCGGATGCACTCCAGGGCATAGGTCACCTGCATAGTGCCCCAGACCAGCAGCAGAACGCTCACCGGCAGCATTCCCAACTCGAAGACCATGCCCAGGATGGTGAGCACCATCCAGAGTCCCATACAGGCGCGGGTGGTGACCATATAGGCCCGGCGGCTGGCCTCGCCGATCTGCCGCCGCTCCGACTCATCGCAGCTGTCCAGCCACTTCTTTTGGAACTTGGCGTCGTAGACACTTCCCCGCTTCTCCGGGTTCATCCGCCGCTCCAGATCCACCACCTTCTGCTGGGCGAAGATCACACACCCGCAGGAGAGGACAAACACCCCAACCATGGCCAGGGCCCCCTCTTCCGGCTGGTATGTCCCGACGGCGGTCATGAAAAAGAAGTTGACAAGCAGCTGCACGGCGCTGAGAAGCAGTATCCAGCTTAAAAGAATATCGACAGACGCGGACATCTCGTTTTCGTCTCCGCCGTCCCAGGCGGCGAATTTCCTCGCGGCGGAGCGGTAGAGCAGGACGCAGGTCCCCATGATCACCGCCGTGGTCACGGGAATGCCCCAGGGCATGGCAGCCCGGAGCACGCCGTCCAGCCGCCCGGCAATCTCCCCGGTATCCAGCCCGAACACACGGCTGCACCCCACCAAAAAGCCCATCAGGCCGCCCACCGCCAGGCTCCCCAGCATGGTCAGGAAAAATTTGGGCAGGGCCCTCCGGTTCTCTCCTCTCTCAGTCTTTGTCCTCATGGTCTCCATCCTCCCGATACGTAAAAATGTCCTCCACGGCCACGCCGCAGAGCTTCGCCAGCTTCAGCGCCAGCGTCACCGAGGGGGAGTAGTCCCCCCGCTCAATCTGGCTGATGGTCTGCCGGGATACCCCAGCCATCCGCCCCATCTCCTGCTGGTTTACCCCGAGCCTGGCCCGGTGCTCCTTGAGCCGGTTATATAGCGGCATAAACGCGCCCCCTTATCCTGACAACTGTTTTTGTCAATATGACAATGATTCCTGTCATTTGTAGTATAGCTCTGACAAGTAAAATTGTCAATACAAAATGTAAAAGACCTCCGGAAAATTTTCCGGAGGTCTTTCCCGCTATCTTCGCTTTGGGTCCGGCGGCGGGTCCCGCCACTTTTTCACGGGGACGTTCCGCGCCCGCAGCCGTCCCTTGATGAAATCCCGGAACAGGGCGTATACCACGGAGCACAGGGGGATGAAAAGCAACATCCCGGCCACGCCCATCAGCTTGCCGCCCAATGTCACCGCCGCCAGCACCCAGATGGAGGGCAGGCCCACGGAGGAGCCCACCACGTGGGGGTAGATCAGGTTCCCCTCCACCTGCTGGAGAACCAGGAAGAGCACGATGAACATCAGCGCCTTCCAGGGGTCGGTGACGGCGATGAGCAGCGCCCCCGCCACACAGCCGATGAAGGCCCCCACGATGGGGATCAGAGCCGTCAGGGCGATGAGGACGCCCACAAGCAATGCGTAGGGCATCCGGAAGATGGTCATGGACACGGCGAACAGCGTGCCCAAAATCACCGCCTCCAGGCACTGGCCGGAGAGGAAGCTGGAAAAGGTGCGGTTTGCCAGCCGCAGGATCTCCAGACAGCAGTCCGCCGCCCGGATGGGCAGAAGTCCGTAGAGCACCTGCCGCCCCTGGCGGGACAGGGGCTCCTTTTGCAGCAGGATGTAGAGGGAGAAAATGAACCCGATGACAAAGGTGCTCACGCCGCTGACAAGGCCCCCGATGAGTCCGCCGCCGCTGGACAGCAGTCCGCTGCCCCAGGCCTGGACCAGGCCCACGGCCTTTTCCGTCAGGTCCTTCCAGTCAATCTCCAGGCTCTCCGCCCAGGACTCCAGCAGGGGAAGGTAGGTCTCCAGCTCCGCCAGCTGGCCCTGGAGCCGCCGGAAGGCGGCGGGGATCTGCTGGCCCAGGGACATGACCGCCTCCCCCACCCCGGGGCCGATGACCGCCGAGGCCAGGGTCAGCACGCCGATCACCGCCGCCAGGGTCAGCACCAGGGCCAGGGGGCGGCGGATCTTGTTCATTCTCCTGTTTCCGGAAAACAGCCCCCGCTCAATGGCCCGCATGGGGACATTGAGGATAAAGGCGATGGCCCCGCCCAGCAGGAAGGGCCACAGCACCCCCAGCAGCCATCCCAGGGCGGCGAAGACCGCCGCCAGGTTTTGCAGGGCGCAGTAGAAGGCCACGCCGCCGCAGACCACCAGCAGCAGCTGCTTCACAGTCTGCCAATTCCACTCCATACGCCGTCACACATCTCCCCGGCGGTACCGCTCCGCCGCCGCCAGATACCCCTGGGCGGATTTCCGGTTCCCGGCGATCTCCGCTTCCGTCAGGGGCCGCACCACCTTGGCGGGGCTGCCCAGGATCATGGAGCCGTCCGGGGCGTCCATCTTTCCCGTGACCAGCGCTCCGGCGCCCACAACGCAGTTGTCCCCAATCCTCGCGCCGTTGAGGACGATGGCCCCCATGCCGATGAGGGTGTTGTCTCCCACGGTGCAGCCGTGGACAACGGCGTTATGTCCCACGGTGCACCCCGCGCCCACCCGGGTCTCCTCGTGGAGAACGGCCCCGTCCTGGATGTTGGTGTCCTCCCCCACGGTGATGGCGCCGTCGTCCCCCCGGAGAACGGCGTTGTACCAGACGCTGACGCCCCGGCCCAATGTCACGTCCCCGGACACCCGGGCCCCGTCGCAGATCAAAACGGATTCGTCGGAAGCTCTCAATTTGTACGCCATGTGATTCTCTCCTCTGTTTTTTTCAGTCATTTGTCACCGGGGATCGCAGCCGCCGGAAATTCCAGCGGCCGGGCCGGCCAAGGGGCCGGCCCGGCGCCCCCATGATGACGATGGTTGCCTCCGCTCAGATCCCCGGCGCGAAGTTGCCGTCCACAAACACCGGGATCTCCCTCCCGTCGCGGGTGGTGCCCACAATGGAGAGGTCCCTGGTGCCGATCATGAAATCCACGTGGGTGATGGAGTCGTTGAGGCCCCGCTCCTTCAGCTCCTCCTTGCTCATCTGCTGGCCGCCCTTCAGGCAGGGGTACGCCTCGCCGAAGGCGATGTGGCAGGCGGCGTTCTCATCAAAGAGGGTGTTGTAGAACAGGATTTTCTGGTTGGAGATGGGGCTGTCATAGGGCACCAGGGCCACCTCGCCGAAATAGCCGGCCCCCTCGTCCACGGAGATGGCGGCTCTCAGCGCCTCCTCTCCCTTCCTGGCCCGGGCCTCCACGATCTTCCCCTCCCTTACCACGAAGTGGAACCCCTCGATGACGCAGCCGTCGTGGGCCAGGGGCAGCGAGGCGTACACCACGCCGTTGACCCCGGTTTTCAGGGGAGAGGTGAACAGCTCCTCCGTGGGGATGTTGGCGATATAGTTCTGACCGGAGAGGGTGACGTCGTTGCCCGCCTCCCACACGTGGTCCTCCGGCAGCTCCACCGTCAGGTCCGTGCCCAGGGCGTTGGTGTAGTGGAGGGTCTTGAAATTCAGGGCGTTCATCTTCTCCAGCCGCTCTGCCAGGGTGTCCAGGTGGGCCCGCCACTTCTCCACGCACTTGCCGTCGCCGCTGATGCGGACGGCGGAGAAGATGGCGTCCCAGAGCCTCTCCAGGGCCTCACTCTCCGGCACGTCCGGAAACACCCGCTTTGCCCAGCTGGGAATGGGGATGGAGGCGATGCACCAGGGGAAGCCGCCGCACATCTGGAGGCGGTCAAACTCCTTGAGGGCCTTGCCGCTGGCCTGCTGGGCCCGGACGATCCGTTGGGTGTCCACACCCTTGAGGTTCTCCGGGTCCGTGGCGGAGATGGCCAGGTATGCCGCCCCCTCCCGGGCGTGGTCGTTGAAGAAGTGCTGCCGCCACTCCGGCACGGTGTCGAAGACCTCCTCCTGGGCGTGGAGGTACTTCATCCGGGTCATGGCGTCATCGGTCCAGTTCATCACCACCTCCTGACAGCCCGCGGCGTAGGCGTCCTCCGCGCACATCCGGGCGAAGAAGGCGCACTCCACCGGGGAGGAGATGATGAGCCGCTGGCCCTTCTGGACGTTCAGTCCCACCCGGACCAGGAGCTGTGCGTATTCTTTTAATTTTTCATTCATCAATTTTCCATCGTCCTTTCGCGTTTTTCATAATATGCGCTATTTTAGAACATTCTACCAAAAAAGTAAAGAAACCGGCGTCAGGATTCAAAAAACGTTCATGAATTCCCGCCGCCGTCCTTCCGCAGGCTCATGATGGTGCCGTTGAGCTCCGCCCCCATGATCAGCACCACGGAACTCATGTACAGCCACATCAAAAGGGCGATCACCGTGCCGATGGAGCCGTAGAGCAGGGAGTAGTTGGCGATGTTGTCCACGTAGAAGGCGTACAGCCAGCTGACGCCCATCCACGCCGCCAGGGCCGCCAGGGTGCCGGGCCAGATGTCCCGCCAGGGCTGGCGGCCGTCCTGGGCCATGGCGTAGAGAAAAAACAGCGCGAAATAGCACAGCACCGCCACCGCCGGAAACCGCAGCCGCGCCCAGGCCTCCGCCACGAAGCCCGGCAGGCGGAAATGGGCCACGGCGTAGCTCAAAATCCGGTCGCCCACGGTCATCAGCGCCAGGGCGGCGGCGATGGTGACAATCAGCATCACGGTGTACAGCAGGGTTTTCAGAACGTGCCGCGCCGGCCCCCTGGGGGGCCCCAAGTGATAGGCCGTCCGCACGGAGCGCATCAGGGAGTTGGTGGCCCGCATGGGGAAGTAGATGGAGAACACCAGCCCAAACACCATCAGATGGGGGCTGGGATTCCGGCTCACATAGGTGAGGTAGACCTCGATGAGGTCCGCCACCCCCCGGGGCAGAATCTCCCCCAGGGCCAGCAGGATACCCGCCACGTCCAGCCGCAGCAGACCCAGCAGGGCGCTGATGAAGATGAGAAAGGGAAAGAGCATAAACAGCAGGTAGAACGCCAGGGCGGCGCTCTGAATCCCCACGTTGTGCCGCAGGTACCGCTGGACCATGAGATAGGCCCCCCGGAGAACCCGGCTGCGGGGAAGCTTCAATTCCATAGGAAACCACCGCCTTTTCAAAATCCACCGCCCCTACGCCGGGAAATCCGGATTTCAGGGGAGGACGGACGGCACACCGCCGTCCCTACATCCACGTGCTCCAGACCTCCGGGCAGTACCCCACGGTGGCCTCCGCGCCGTTGCGGACGATGGGAGCCATAAACAGCTCCGGGTGCTCCAGCAGCTTCTCCTCCTGGGCGTCCGGGGTGATGTATGCCATGAAGAGATCCTCGTAGGCCCGGCACTTCGTGTTCACCAGGGCGGAAAATCCAACTTTCCGCTTGACGGACTGGTACTCCCTGGGAGATAATCCCTTTGTGGGCAGATCGATGTACTGATACTTGATCCGGCGCTCCTTGAACCACCGCTCCGCCTTCTTGCTGTCAAAGGACTTGGACGAGCCGAAAATCTGAATGTTCATGTGTCGGTCTCCTTCTATCTATTACGCACAACCTATTTTAATACTGCCGGGGGTGTTTTTTATGACGGAATCTGTCAAAAAACTAAAGGAGTGGGTGGATACCGCCCAGCGCATTGTGTTTTTCGGCGGGGCCGGAGTCTCCACGGAGTCCGGCATCCCGGATTTCCGCAGCACCGGCGGGCTGTACCACCAGGAGTGGGCCTATCCGCCTGAGGTGATTTTAAGCCATAGTTTCTACAAAAGCAACCCCGAAGAGTTCTTCCGCTTCTACCGGGCTAAAATGCTGGCTCCGGCGGCAGAGCCCAACGACGCCCACAGGAAGCTGGCGGAGTGGGAGGCCCGGGGAATACTCTCCGCCGTGGTCACCCAGAATATCGACGGTCTCCACCAGGCCGCCGGAAGCCAAAGGGTTTACGAGCTCCACGGCAGCGTCCACCGGAACTACTGTGAGAAGTGCCGGAAGTTCTACGGCCTGGACTTCATACTCCACGGCCAGGGCGTGCCCCGGTGCGCCTGCGGCGGCGTTGTCAAGCCGGACGTGGTGCTGTACGAGGAGGGCCTGGACCAAGGCACCATAAACGGCGCCGTCCGGGCCATCGCGGCGGCGGACCTGCTGATCATCGGCGGCACGTCGCTGAACGTCTACCCCGCCGCGGGACTCATCAACTACTATCGGGGCGGGCGTCTGGCGCTCATCAACAAGTCCGCCGTGGCTAGGGACCTGGACGCCGGGCTGGTGATCACCGACCCCATCGGGGAGGTTTTCGCGCAGTTATGAGATTCCCCTCCCCCGCCGGAAAGGCCGGCGGGGGAAATTTTTTCAGAAAATGGGGAAATGGAGGTTGACAAGCGTGAAAGTTCTGGCTATAATGATCAAGCAGTCTTTTCCAGAGAGCAGATTTGCGGCTGTGCTGGAACTGGTAGACAGGCCAGCTTGAGGTGCTGGTGTCGTATCGACGTGTGGGTTCAAGTCCCGTCAGCCGCACCAACGTCTCTCCAAAAGACGCAGCACCATGCGCGAGTGGTGGAATTGGCAGACTCGCTAGATTCAGGTTCTAGTGTCCTTTACG
>CAJUDV010000040.1 GCA_910585385.1 uncultured Oscillibacter sp.
GTGCGTCAGCTACTCCGGCCGGTGCCTTCTCAGCAACTATATGACCGGGCGGGACTCCAGCCGGGGGGCCTGCGCCCAGCCCTGCCGCTACCACTACGCTCTGATGGAGGAGAAGCGTCCCGGCGAGTACTTTCCCATTGAGGAAGACGGCCAGGGTGCGTACATCCTGAATTCCCGGGACATGTGCATGATCGACCACCTGGAGGACCTCTGCCAGGCAGGGCTCAGCAGCTTGAAGATTGAGGGACGGGCCAAGTCCGCCTATTACGCCGCCATTGTTACCGGAGCCTACCGCCACTGTCTGGACGCGGCGGCGGCAGGAAGGGCCCCGGACCCCGTCTGGAGGGACGAGGTGGAACATGTCAGCCACCGTCCCTACTCCACCGGGTTTTACTATGGGCCCCCGGGGCAGTATTACGAGAACTCCCGCTATATTCGGGAGTGGCAGGTAATTGCGGTAGTGGAGGAGTGCGACGGTGAGGGCAATGCCGTGCTGTCTCTGCGGAACAAATTCCGTACCGGGGACATGGTGGAACTGGTGGGTCCGGATCTCCGGCCCTTCTCCATGACGGCGCCGGAGATGCGGGACGGGGCGGGGGAGATTCTGGATGAGCCCCGGACGCCGCGGATGATCTTCCGCATGAAGCTGCCCCGGCCGGTGCCGCCTATGACGCTGGTGCGCCGCGGAGCGGACCTCTCAGCCAAGTGAATTCACACAGAATAGAAGGAGAGACAGCTATGAAAGCAGATGTCGTCATCGTCGGAGCGGGTCCCGCCGGTATTTTTACGGCCCTGGAGATGATCAAAAGGGGAAGCCGCCAGAAAATTGTTATGGTGGAGAAGGGCCGGGCCGTGGAGGACCGCCGCTGTCCCAAGGCTCAGACCCACAAGTGCGTGAACTGCAAGCCCTACTGCCACATCACCACCGGTTTTTCCGGCGCCGGCGCTTTTTCTGACGGGAAGCTGTCGTTGAGCTATGAGGTGGGCGGAGACCTGCCCAATCTCATTGGCCCCGATCTGGCCCAGGAGACCATCAACTACGCGGATAAGATCTACCTGGAATTTGGCGCGGACACCCATATCGAGGGTCTGGAGCATGAGGAGGAGCGGAAGGAGATCCGCAAGCGGGCCATCCACGCGGGCTTGAAGCTGGTGGACTGCCCCATCCGCCATATGGGCACGGAAAAGGCCCAGGCCATCTACCTGGCTATTGAGAAGTACCTCCAGGAAAACGGTGTGGAGATGTATTTCGGCTACGAGTGCAGCAACCTGATTTTGGAACAGGATGTGTGCAAGGGGGTCTCCATCTCCAACGGGAAGACGGATATGGAGATCTATGCCAAGCACACGGTGGTGGCCACCGGCCGCCGTGGGGCGGACTGGCTGGAGAAGCTCTGCGCCGAGCACAACATCGCCCATGCCCCCGGCACTGTGGACATCGGCGTCCGTGTGGAGGTGCGCAACGAGGTCATGGAGATGGTGAACCGGGTGCTGTACGAGTCCAAGCTGGTAGGCTGGCCCAAGCCCTTTAAGAACAAGGTCCGGACCTTCTGCCAGAACCCCGGCGGCTTCGTCAGCCAGGAGAACTACGACAACAACCTGGCGGTGGTCAACGGCCACTCCTATAAGGACCTCAAAAGCGACAACACGAATCTCTCGATCCTCTGCTCCCACAACTTCTCCATTCCCTTCAACCAGCCCATCGCCTATGCCCAGAAGGTGGGAGAGCTGACCAACATGCTGGCCAACGGCCAGATTCTGGTTCAGCGGTTCGGGGACATTCTGGACGGCAAGCGCACCTGGGAGAAGGAGCTGGCCCAGTCCAACATCCGGCCCACCCTGCCGGACGTTGTGGCCGGGGACATCACCGCCGCCATGCCCTACCGGGCCATGACCAACATCATCGGCTTCATCCAGGCCATGGACTACGTAGTGCCGGGCTTTGCCGCCTATGAGACACTGCTGTACTCCCCGGAGCTGAAATTCTACTCCAACCGGGTGAAGATGGACACGGACTTCAACACCAGCCTCCAGGGCCTGCACTGCCTGGGGGACAGCTCCGGCTGGACCCGGGGGCTGATGATGGCCTCCATCATGGGCGTGCTGATGGGGCGGAAGATCGCCGAAGAGGGCTGACCTGCATTTCTTGAAAGAAAAGTAGGCAAAAGAACTTTCGCTCGCTCTGGAAGTTCGGCATGGGACTAAGCTGAAGCAACGGCGACAGAGGTTACTCTTTCATTAGAAACAAAAATCAGGCCCATCAGGGCCTGATTTTTGCTGCTTAGGAAAATTCTGCATTCCGGGGCTCATACTGGATGGAGTGATCTCCCGGTTCAAAGAGGGGCTCTGTTAGGTCTGTGTTCCTCTCTTCACCAAGATGCTCAGGTTCCGCCGCCACGTTCAGCGTCTCCGTGACCCGGGCCCCGCCGCCGCACTCCAGCACGATTTCCAAATGTGCCATCAGCTCCTCCGGGATGTCCCAGGCGAAGAGGGCGAAGTCCCGGCCCTCTCCCGCCGCCTGGACCGCGATCTGCTCCCGATATTCCAGGGTCTGCGTCCCCGTGGGGGTCAGGAACAGGGAGGCGGCCTCCACCGTGTTCTCCGTTCCGTCCTGGAAGGTCACCAGAAGATAGACCCGGGTGCCCGGTTCAAACATGTACCACCCGGCGCCGGCCTCAGGGTCGCACCGGAGCTGTCCGGCGTCCTCGTTGAAGAAGTACACGCCGGTCACGTACGGCTCCGCGTGCCGGGGCACGTCCACATGTTTTTCCGTTTTGAGCGCGGTCCACGTGGCGATTGAGAACAGAGCCGACACGATCAGCACGCCTAGGACCAAGAGCGCTATCCGCCTCCAATTCCAAAAGGGCGGCTTGTGGCCGGAGGGACGGGCCTCTCCGCCCTCCTCCGTCTCAAAGGTGACCTCCAGAACCTCCTCCAGAATTTTCAGATTCTCCGGGGTGGGCACAGACACCCCCAGCTCCCACTTGCTCACCGCCTGGCGGCTGACCTCGCACTTTTCCGCCAGGTCCTCCTGGGTCAGCCCCAGGCGCTCCCTGGCCTGTTTGATGGTTTCCGCAATATTCATTGGCAATCCCTCCGATAGTTTTGAAACGCGTCTCTGGAGGCCAGTATAACAGGTTGCGCCGGTTGCGTCCACCAACAGAGGCCCGCAACCGCAGTTGCGGGGACTTTTTTTGCCCAGACTGCCAGATTCCGCCCCGCCGCCTCGTTTTAGAAGTAGAACGGCGCCATTCAAAAGGAGATGATACTACGGAACAGATCTTATACTCCCGCCAGGAAGCCGAGGAGATGGTCAGCCGCTGGGCGGACACGGTGCTGCGGGTGGGTTACACTTGGATGGGCAATTTCCAGGATGCCCAGGACGTGAGCCAGACCGTGCTCTTGAAGCTGCTGACCTCGCCCCGCCGGTTTGACACGGAGGAGCGGGAGCGGGCCTGGGTGCTCCGGGTGGCGGTAAACTGCTGCAAGGATCTGAGAAAGTCCGCCTGGTTCCGCCGTCGGGCGCCTCTGGAGAGTGCCGGAGAGGCGGCGGTGGAGCTGCCGGAGCTGGAGGACAGCCCGGTGCTGCGGGCGGTGCAGGCTCTGCCGGAGAAATACCGTCAGGCGGTGTACCTGCGGTACTACGAGGAATATGAGGTGGAGGAGATCGCGGCGCTGATGGGGTGCGGAGCCCCCCAGGTGAGCACCTACCTCTACCGGGGCAGACAGAAGCTGAAGACAATGCTGGGAGGTATTTATGGACAGCAATGCTTATCGGAGTGAACTGGACCGGGTCCGCTATACAAAGACGGGGCGGGAGGCCCTGACAGACCGGCTGATGCGGACACAGGGCGTTGAGAGAGGCAGACGGAGGGCAGGGTGGCCCAGAAAGATGATGGCGGCGGCTGTTGCCGCGGTGGTGCTGGTGGGCACGGCGGCCGCGGCGGCGGGCCCGCTGTGGGAGCGGTACTTCGGCCGGCTGGATGAGGATCAGCAGGCGGTGATCAACAACCTCAGCGCCGCGCCAGAGGCGCTTCCGGCGGCGGAGAGCCACGGGACTGTAATGACGCCATTGGCGGCCTTCGGCGACCAGGACTTCTACTATTTAATGCTGGAGATCCGGGCCCCGGAGGGCACGGTCCTGCCGGATTACGGCGAGGACGAGGGCTATTACCAGCTCTTCGGCGATGAGCTGGGAGAGAAGATTACCCTGACGGACGAAGACGGGCAGGAGCTTCCCAGGTATGTGGAATTTGAGTGGATGCCCCGCACCGGGGAGGACAACGTCCTCACGGCAGTTCTCCGGCTCTGGCCCGCTGAGGGCGTGGACTTCTCCGACGGGACTGACAAGGTCCTCCATATTCCCGGATTGTGGGTCCAGTCTCCCGATAAGGTGTATACGCCGGTTCTTACCGGCGGCTGGGACTTCAACATCGGAGCCCACTGCGGAAACGTGGAAATCCGGGAGCTGGATGTCACCGGTGTGACACAGGGGACAGAGGAATTCGGCACTCTGGTGCTGGACTCCCTGCGGCTCTCTCCTCTGGGAATGCGTTGGCGGGCCCATTGGACCAGCCCTCAGGAGGGAATCTGGCCGGGCGCAGAGATCGCCGTGATGATGGAAGACGGCAGGGAGGTCTCCCTGGACAGCACCATGGGCGGCTGCCAGGAGGACTGGAGCGAGGACTACGGGCCCTTTGAGACGCCCATAGACCTGAATCAGGTCACCGCCGTCCGCTGGGGCGGCGTCCTGATCCCGGTGGAAGGGGAGTAAAAAGGGAAGAAGGGAGGCCCTGGGGCCTCCCTTCTTTATAAAACAGCATCCGCTCGTTTCACGGACGGATGCTGTTTTTTGTGTACGGCGAAATCAGGCGTCCTGTCCCACGGTCACGTCCATTTTGTCCTCATAGTATTTCACCATGGCGATTTGGTCCTCGTTGATGTGGCCGTTGTCCGCCATCCAGTCCATGACATGGAGGACCACGTCGGTCATGGGCAGGTCGACGCCCAGATGGTGGGCGTAGTGCTTGGCGTTGAGAATATCCTTGCGGTGGACGGCGATCCGGGCGCCGGGCTCATAGTCCCGGCGGATCAGCTTGGGCACCTTGTTGTCGTACAGCGGTCCCCCCGCGAAGCCGCCCCGGGTGGCGTCAAAGGTGGTCTGGAGATCGATCCCGGCCTTGGCCGCGAAGGCGTAGCCCTCGGCGATGGCCACAAGAACCGCACCGCCGATCATGTTGTTCACCAGCTTTGTCACGCTGCCGCTGGCAGGGCCTCCGGTGTATACAGGGGTACCCATGCAGGACAGCAGGGGCTTTACGGTCTCAAAGGCGTCGCGCTCGCCGCCGGCCATGATGGCCAGCGTTCCGGCGGCGGCCATGGGGTTCCCGCCGCTGACAGGGGCGTCCACCAGGGACATCCCGGCCGCCTGCGTCTTTTGGAAGAGGTCCAGGATGATGTCCGGCGCCGTGGAGGACAGGTCCACTACGATTCCGCCAGGCTTTCCGTACTGAACCGCCTGTTCCACAGAGTGGATGATGACAGGGTGGGTGGGCAGAATTTGAAAGATGATCTGGCAGGATCGGTAGATCTCCGTGGGGTCCTCCACGGCGACGCCCCCTGCCGCCTGGAAAGCTGCCGTTTGCTCGGGGACCACATCATACCCCAGCACAGAACAGCCGGATTTTTTCACCAGATTTTTGGCCATGGGCAGCCCCATGACACCAAGCCCCAGAAAACCAATTTGTCTCATAATTCTTCTCCGCTCCTCTCCGGCCTCAGCCGATAAATTCCATGACCGCCTTGTTAAAGGCGGCGGACTCCTCCATGAACATCATGTGGGCCGTCTCAAACAGCCTGAACTGGGAACCAGCGATTTGGGCGTGGGTCCACTCGTTGTTGGACACCTTGACGTGACTGTTTTTCGCGGTGATCACCAGGGTGGGGAGGGTGATGGTGGGGATCACGTCCCGCCAGTCGGTATAGACGTGATTCAAAAGGAGATGCGCGCACTCCCTGGCGGGGAATTTCAGGCTCTCCGCAAGGGTCTGCTGGCCGTATTGCGCTTTTCCCTCCGGTGTATACAGCATCATATCCACAAATCCCCTGGTGGCGTTGACTGTGTCGTTCAGCAGGGACTCCTTCAAGTCCTCCAGGTCGGGGGTGTTGGAAAAGCCGTCCGGGTTGCTGGCATTGATGAGGCACAGAGGAGGCTCGTCTACGAGGATCAGTTTACTCAGTCGGTGACCGCGAAACAGGTCCCAATAGTTCCAGGCCACCGAGCAGCCCATGGACCAGCCCAGCAGGGTGACCTCCTCCAGCTCCAAAGCGTCCAAAAGCTGTTTGACATCCATAGCCAGCCGGGAGATGCGGTAGCCATAGGAGGGTTTTCCGGATTCGCCGTGGCCCCGCAGGTCCACAGTGACGACCTGATATGTTTCCGCCAGCGCGGGAGCGTTGTTGCAAAAGGCCTTTGCGCTTTGATCCCAGCCGTGGAGCATGACCAGAGTCTTTCCGGTACCTTGAATCTCATAGTGGATGGAGACCCCGTCATTTGTGGTAAAGACTGCCATGTGCGCATTTCTCCTGATAGTTTTTTGCGATCTCCGGATGATCTGTTGCTATTGTTCAATAAAGCGTGAAAACAAATTGTAAAATACTTTACAAAGCTGGAGAGTTTCTATATAGTGGATAATAGAACAGAAAAAATTTGTGTGTTTTATCAAGAGGTGATCTCATGGGGGAACGGGAAGTATCCGCTATGCACTATATTCCGGCGCTGTTCCGCCGGTATGGGCGCCTGAGGCGGTTTTGCGCGGGACAGCAGATTTTTCTGAAAGACAGTCCCGCCCGGGAACTGTATTTTCTGGAGCGGGGAAAAGTGCGGGCGTATCTGCTGTATCCGGACGGTATAGAGCGGACGCTGTGCTTTGTGGAGCGGGGCAACCTGATCGGGGAGGAGGCTGTGGGCCGGCCCGCTGTCCGGATCGTCTGTGCCGACGCGGCCACCGATCTTTTGATGTACAGCATGGACCTGGACACGCTGCTGCGGGCCTGCGCCGCGGAGCGGGAGAACTGGGTCGAGCTGCTGGCGCTGTTCATGAAGAAGATCGAACTGCTGTCCAGTTGGATTTTTTACGCCCAGTTCATCCAGAACAGCGCGAAGCTGGCGTGTTTTCTCTTCTCCAATACCGAAGAGACGCATACGGCGGTTCACTATACCCAGGAGCAGATTGCGGCGGTAACTGGAATGAGCCGGGTGAGCGTCTCAAACCTGATTCGAAAATTTTCGGAGGAGGGTCTGGTGAGCCAGGGCTACCGGTCGATTCGGGTTCTGGACCGGGAACGGCTGCGGGCGCTGTTTGGAAAGCAGGAGTTTTACTGAGCCGGAAAACGGCTTTCCATTCTGAATGAGGCTGGCTGAGAATTCTGTATCCCTTGTGCCCCAGGGGCTGCAACCTGTGGTTGACAAAGTTCCACCTGCCGCGTTCTTGTTTTTTCTCCCAGACCGGCGTACCATAGGCCCATCAAACAGGGAGGCGAACATCCAATGAATTTTTCTGAAAAGCTCACGGCCCTGCGCCGCAGAGAGGGAATGTCCCAGGAGCAGCTGGCGGACCGGCTGGGAGTGACGAGGCAGTCCGTCAGCAAGTGGGAGAGCGGCGCGGCGCAGCCGGAGCTTGCCAAGCTGGTGGCGCTGTCGGAGCTGTTTCGGGTCAGCGTAGACTATCTGGTGAAAGACTATATCGAGGAGCCGGAGCCGCCGGAGAAGGGCGGAACCTCCACGGCCAGGCTGGAGGAGCAGGTGGAGGAGATCTCCCGGTACTTCCGGGTCTGGTCCTGGGACAGCAGAACAAGGATCGGGGATTTGCCGCTGGTGTCCATCCGATTCAGCGGCAACCGTCTGCGGCTCAGGGATACGGCCAGGGGGATCATTGCCGTCGGCAACATCGCCGTGGGAGTGCTGGCCCTTGGGATTATGAGCGCAGGCGTTGTCAGCATCGGGGTTATCAGCGTGGGAGCCCTTGCGCTGGGATGTCTGGCTTTCGGACTGGCGGCGCTGGGACCGGTGGCCATCGGGCTGCTGGCCGTTGGTCCGGTGGCCCTTGGCCTGTGGTACGCCGGGGGCGTCACGGCTGTGGCGGGAAAGATCGCCGTGGGTGTCGCCGCTGTCGGGGATACCGCCGTTGGGAATGACGCCCTGGGGAAGCATGTCCTTCTCTGGGGAGATGGGTTGACCGGGGCACAGGTGGAGTCGTTCCTGCTGGAACACCATCCGGATCTGTGGCGGCCCCTGCTGCGCTTTCTGACGGCCGTGGGAGCCAACATCAAATAAAGAGAGCGGGACCGGCAGAGCGCCGGTCCCGTTTTTGCGGTCAGATGTTCTTTTTAATGGTGTTGATGGCGCCCTTTTCCAGCCGGGAGACCTGAGCCTGGGAGATGCCCACCTCGGCGGAGACCTCCATCTGGGTCTTGCCCTCGTAGAACCGCAGAGACAGGATGCGCCGCTCCCGGTCGTCCAGGCGCTTCATGGCCTCTTTCAGGGCGATGCGGTCGGTCCAGTTCTCGTCGGTGTTCTTGGTGTCCCGCACCTGGTCCATGACGCAGAGGGTGTCCCCGCCGCTGTCGGAGTACACCGGGTCGTAGAGGGACACCGGGTCCATGATGGCGTCCATGGCGAACACCACGTCCTCCCGGGGGATGTCCAGCTCCTTGGCAATCTGCTCCACCGTGGGCTCCCGCTGGGTCTCCGCCAGCAGCCGGTCCCGGACCTGGAGCACCCGGTAGGCCGTGTCCCGCATGCTGCGGGTCACCCGGATGGCGCTGTTGTCCCGGAGGTAGCGCCGGATCTCGCCGATGATCATGGGTACGCCGTAGGTGGAAAACCGTACCGGCTGATTGATGTCGAAATTATCTATGGCCTTGATGAGGCCCACGCAGCCCACCTGAAAGAGGTCGTCGGCGTTCTCGCTCCGGCCCGAAAATCGCTGAATCACGGACAGCACCAGTCGGAGATTCCCCTCGATCAGCTGGCGGCGGGCCTCCTGGTCTCCCTCCTTGGTCCGGCGCAGCAGCGCCATGGTCTCTTCATTTTTCAGGACTTTGAGCTTGGAGGTGTTGACCCCCGCGATCTCCACTTTTCCCTGCATAAAACCGGATTCCTCCACTGTCTTGTTTATGTGGTGAAATAACCGGTACTCAGTATTTCCCCTGGCGATTTTTCCTATACTGGGAGGTTTTGTCGCTTTGTGGGCAGGGGGCGGAGCAGGCGCGGTTAAAAGTTTCGCCAACCCTTGTTTGGGCGTTTTGAGATTTTTTAAACAAGACCTAGTAAACGGGGGAAAACACATGGGACATTCCGTATGCCGCATAGGCTCTCTTTGGGGAGGTGAGCGTCATGCAGTGCAGGATTCGGGGCTTACAGCGCAAGGAGGTCATCAACATCTGCGACGGCTGCCGGCTGGGGTTTGTCTCCGATGTGGACATTACGGTGCCGGAGGGGAAAGTGGTGGCCATCGTGGTCAGCGGGCCAAAGCTGTTTTTTGGCCTGTTCGGAAGAGGGGAGGAGTTCTACGTCCCATGGGATTGCATCCAGCGGATTGGGGATGACATCATCCTGATCGACAAGCCCTTCCAGCGCCGGGACCCCAATTTGGAGAAAAAACGCAGGAGAAGGTGCTGAGGCTCCGCGTGGACGGCATAATTTCCCGGGGATTTGGGAAAAAATACTTGCATTCAGTATTTTGATGTGGTATTATATTTCAGCATTCCGCACGGCGCGTGGACTCTCCGTCTGTGCCCATCCCGGGTTGGCGGGGAGGCTGAAGCCGCCGGAGGTCAAACTAAATCAGATTTGGAGGAAACAAACACTATGGCAAATTCTAGCGTCGTATCCATGAAGGCCCTGCTGGAGGCGGGCGTTCACTTCGGTCATCAGACCCGCCGGTGGAATCCCAAGATGGCTCCCTATATCTACACCGAGCGCAACGGCATCTATATCGTGGACCTGCAGAAGACCGTCCGCAAGCTGGAGGAGGCCTACAACTTCGTCCGCCAGCTCAGCGAGAGCGGCCAGTCCCTGCTGTTCGTGGGAACCAAGAAGCAGGCTCAGGACGCCATCCGCGAGGAGGCTGCCCGCTGCGGGCAGTATTTCGTCAACGCCCGGTGGCTGGGCGGCATGATGACCAACTTCAAGACCATGCGCACCCGCGTGGACCGGCTGAACCAGCTGAAGACCATGCAGGAGGACGGCACCTTTGACATGCTGCCCAAGAAGGAAGTCATGAAGCACATGGGCGAGATCGCCAAGCTGGAGAAGTACCTGGGCGGCGTGAAGGAGATGAAGCGCCTGCCCGGCGCCCTGTTTATCGTGGATACCCGCAAGGAGCGCAACGCCATCGCCGAGGCCCACAAGCTGGGCATCCCCGTGGTGGCCATCGCCGACACCAACTGCGACCCCGATGAGATTGACTACGTTATCCCCGGCAACGATGACGCCATCCGCGCCATCAAGCTGATCTCTTCCATTATGGCCAACGCCGTACTGGAGGGCAGGCAGGGTGAGCAGACCGAGGAGCCCGAGAAGGCGGACGCCCAGTAATCCGGTTTCGGAAACAGCGCTTTTGATGAAAAATAGAGTGGAGGAACAATAAAATGGCTTTTACAGCTGCTGACGTAAAGAACCTGCGGGAGAAGACCGGCGTGGGCATGATGGACTGCAAGAAGGCCCTGGCTGCCTCTGACGGTGACATGGACAAGGCCATTGAGTACCTGCGTGAGAAAGGTCTGGCCGCCTCTGTAAAGAAGGCTGACCGCATCGCCGCCGAGGGCATGGCCTATGCCGCCGTTGTAAACGGCGTGGGCGTCGTGGTGGAGGTCAACGCCGAGACCGACTTCGTGGGCAAGAATGAGAAGTTTGTGGACTTCGTCAAGGGTGTGGCCGCCACCGTGGCCGCGGCGAACCCCGCCGACCTGGACGCTCTGATGGAGTGCAAGTACAACGGCGCCGACCTGACCGTTCTCCAGCAGCAGCAGGAGATGGTCCTGGTCATCGGCGAGAACATCAAGGTCCGCCGCTTCGCCCGCTTTGAGGGCGGCGTCTGCGTCCCCTATGTCCATGCCGGCGGCAAGATCGGCGTGCTGGTGAACCTAGAGACCGACCTGCCCGCCGAGAAGGTGGAAGAGGCCGGCAAGGACGTCGCCATGCAGATCGCCGCTCTGAATCCCCGGTTCTGGGATAAGGCCCAGGTGACCCAGGAGGTTCTGGATGAGGAGAAGAAGATCATGATGGCCCAGATGGAGAACGATCCCAAGATGGCCTCCAAGCCCGAGCAGGTGCGGGAGAAGATTGTCCTTGGCAAGCTGAACAAGTTCTACACCGAGAATTGCCTGCTCCAGCAGGAGTTTGTGAAGGACGGAGACCTGACTGTGGAGAAGTATCTGGCCTCCGCCGCCAAGGCCCTGGGCGGTACCATCACCTTTAAGGACGCCGTGCGCTTTGAGAAGGGCGAGGGCATTGAGAAGAAGCAGGAGAACTTCGCCGAGGAGATCGCCTCCATGGTGAAGGGCTGATTAGTCCCAATTGCAGCCGCAGGCCCGGAGCAACTGTTGTTGCCCCGGGCCTTTTGCCAATATGCGGAAGAAAACGAGAGAGAAGAAGTGATACAGATGATCATCCTGGACCTGGAGTGGAACCGCAGCTATGACAAAAATCCCCTGAACGAGATCCTCCAGATCGGGGCGGTCCGGGTAGGTGTGATCGGCGGGCCAATTTTGGATACCTTCAGCGTTTTCATCAGACCTACAATTCACAAGCGGTTTGACCCCGGGGCGAGAAAGCTGCCGGAACTGCAGGCCTCCGTCCAATCCACGGTGGAGTTTCCAGCCGCGTTGGAGGCGTTTCGGACCTGGTGCGGGGGAGAGACCGTCTTTGCGGCCTGGGGCGGCGGGGACGATTTCAAGGCGCTGCGGCAGAACTGTGAGTATTGGAAGATCCCTCCGGTGCCGGTGGAGACGGTCCAGGACCTCCAGATGGCCTTTTCCTATCTGGTGGGCACCAGCCAGCAGGTGGCGCTGTGGCGGGCGGTGGAGTACTGCGGCCTTCCGGATATTTTTGATTTTCACAACGCCCTGTGCGACGCCGTATATACCGCGGTGGTGGCCCAGTGGCTCACGCCGGAGGCCCTGTCCTACCGGCCGCCTAAACGGGAAACTGTCCGCCGCCTGCCCTCGCCCCACCTCTCCAAACTGCCCTTTTCCAAACAGCCCCGGCGGAAGGTGGGCCCCATGTCCGCTCCGGCGGATGTCCTGAACGCCAAAGCGGCGCGCCAGCCGGTTTGTCCTATCTGCGGGCGGGTGGGCTCTGTCAGCCGCTGGAGCTTTACCCGGCCCAAGGGAAAGGCTGTTCCTCTGGTCTATTACGCGGTGTTCCGCTGCCGGGAGCATGGGCGGTTTTTGTGCCGGCTGACGCTGGCCACCCGGGAGGACGGCGCATGGATAGGGCGGCGGTCCGTCCCGGTCATCACGCCGGAGCTGATGCGGGAGTACGAGGCGGCGCGGCAGGACGGCGTCCACGCCTGCCGGAGCGGGAAAAAGAAAACGCGGAGGAGCCGGCCGTAGAAGAGGACCGCCGCGGGCGGAGAGACTGAAGCTTAAAATTTTGAAAACGCCGCATACTATCCCCGGTGATGAAAGATGGAGTCGATTTGGACAAGTGAGACAGTTCTGCCAAGGTTTCCCTCCCTGCGGGGGGATTTCCGCACGGATGTGCTGGTGATTGGCGGCGGACTGGCGGGGCTGCTGTGCGCCCGCCGCCTGACGGAGCTGGGGGTGGAGAACGTTTTGGTGGAGGCCGCTGACCTTTGCGGCGGCATGACGAAGAACACCACCGCCAAGATTACCGCGCAGCACGGGCTGATCTATGACAAGCTCCTGAGGCGGTTTGGCGCGGAGCGGGCCAGGATGTACCTGGAGGCCAACCAGGCGGCCTTACGGGAGTACCGGAGGCTGTGCGCCAAAGTGGACTGCGGCTTCGAGACACGGGACGCCTTTGTCTACGCCCGGTGTGATCGGGCCAAGCTGGAGCGGGAGGCGCGGGCGCTGGAGAACCTGGGGGTTCCGGCGGAGCTGGCGGAGGAGGTTCCGCTGCCCTTTCCAACGGTGGGGGCGCTCCGTTTCAACGGACAGGCGCAGTTTGACCCGCTGCGTTTCGCGGCGGCGGTGGCGAAGGGGCTCAGGATTTATGAGCACACGCCTGTTTTGGAGCTGGCCGCCGGTACGGCTGTGACGCCGGAGGGGAAGATTCAGGCGGAGAAAATGATTGTCTGCACCCACTTTCCCCTTCTCAATAAGCACGGCAGCTACTTTCTCAAGATGTATCAGCGCCGCTCCTACGTGCTGGCGCTGGAGAATGCCTCCGACGTGGGCGGCATGTATGTGGATGAGGCGGAGGATGGTCTGTCGTTCCGGAACGCCGGGGACCTGCTGCTTCTGGGGGGCGGCGGCCACCGCACAGGCAAGAAGGGCGGCGGCTGGCAGGAGCTGAAACGCTTTGCGGCCCGGTACTACCCCGCCGCCCGGGAACGGGCCCGCTGGGCGGCTCAGGACTGTATGACGCTGGACGGGGCGCCCTATATCGGGCCCTATTCCGCCCGGACCCAGGGGCTCTATGTGACTACGGGCTTCAACAAATGGGGAATGACCTCCTCTATGGCCGCGGCCATGATTCTGGGAGACCTGGTGACAGGCCGGGAGAATCCCTGGGCCCCGGCTTTCTCCCCCTCCCGGACCATGCTCCGGCCTCAGCTGGCGGTCAATGCCGCCGGGGCGGCGCTGAATCTGGTGACCCCGACCAGACCCCGATGCCCCCACATGGGCTGCGCTCTGAAATGGAATCCCCGGGAGCGCACCTGGGACTGTCCCTGCCACGGCTCCCGGTTTACGGAGGAGGGCCGCCTGATTGACAATCCGGCCACAGGGGACCTGAAACGCCTCGGGCCAAGAAGATAATAGCCGCGGGGCCGCTGGGAGACCGGCGGCCCTTTTTGATGCCTGGAGTCTGTTTTAAAATCGGCGGAATGCCGGATTGGAGCAGTATTTTTCTGTCGGGCAAGGCGATTTGACGCGGGAATCCTGGCGGATTTCAAGTCAAATCAACGCAGCCCCGGCGGAAAAAGGCGCCCTAATACAGCGTTTTGGCGGTTTTAAAACAGACTCTAGGGAATATCCCGCCGCTTTGCCGCATAGAATTTGCAAGAATGAAATGGGAGGGGAAGGCCATGACCTCAAGGCAGGCGGGACGGAGAATCAGCACCATTGCGGCGGAGCGGCGGAGACAGCCCCGCCGCCGGGGCGGCGCGCGGCAGGCGGTCCGGCGGAAGGAGGAACCCCTGAGCGCCGGGGAGCGCCGCAGGCTGATCCAGCTGGCGGCCTGCGCGGGGATCTTCGTTTTACTGGTGGCCGTGAAGCTGCTGCTGCCGGGGCGCATGGCCCAGATCAACCAGTTCTTAAGAGGCCCCATGGAGCAGAATGTGGATGTGCGGGCGGTGTTTTCCGCTGTGGGGCGGGCCTTTGCAGGGGAGTCCGACGTGGGCGGCGCCGCCCGGGACGTGTACCAGGCGGTGTTCCATCCGGAGGCGCCGGGGGAGGCGCTGGAGACTGCCGTCCTCGGGGAACTGCCGGAGGCGTCGGCGCTGGAGACCTTGCGGCCTTACCGCGGCGCGGAGGAGCCGCCGGCGGAGACAGAGGCCGGCAGACAGGGACAGACCGGTGAAGAGGGGCAGGTGTCTACTCTGGCCTATGTGCTCTACTCTGACCAGAACCTGCCCGGCAATGTCAGCTTGGAGCAGGCGATTTTGGATTTTGATTACAGGGCTCCCCTCTCCGGAGCCCTGAGCTCCAATTTCGGGTACAGGGAGCATCCGACGGAGGGAGAGGAGCGGTTCCATTACGGCGTAGATCTGGCGGCGGAAGCCGGCACGGAAATCGGTTGCTTTGCCGACGGCACTGTGACGGCGGTGGGGGAGAGCAGCAGCTACGGCAAGTACTGCATTGTGGCGCATCAAGGGGGATATACTACGCTCTATGCCCACTGCAGCCGGGTGACGGCCTCTTCCGGCGCGGCGGTGAAGCGGGGAGAGAAGATTGCGGAGGTGGGAGAGACCGGCATGGCCACCGGACCGCATCTGCACTTTGAGCTCCAGCGGGACGGCGTGTACTTAAATCCCATCTATTATGTGGCGGCCGTGTGATCTGCGGGAGCGCATCCGCATTTCGCCGGGGTTCTGCCTGCTGACGGCCTGGTTTGCGCTGGATAACGGTTGGGAGATGCTGGGGATTGTGCTGGGGGCGGCCGCCGTTCATGAGCTGGGGCATTGCCTGGCCCTGCGGCTGCTGGGCGTGCCCATCGGCGGACTGCGGATCGGGATCTTCGGAGCGGAGCTGGCGGCGGACCGGCGGGGCCTGTCCTATCCCGGCGAGCTGGCGGCGGTGCTGGCGGGACCGGGGGCGAACCTTCTGTGCGCCGTGTCTCTGACGCTGCTGGGCGGGACGAGATGGGCGGTGTTTACCGGGGCAAACCTGGTGCTTTGTGCCTTCAATATGCTCCCCGTGCGTCCGCTGGACGGGGGGCGGTCGCTGTACCTGCTGGCGGCCTGGGGAGCCGGACCGGCGGCGGGGGAACGGGCCGTCCGGTGGACAGGGGAGGCCGCGTCGCTGCTATTGGCGGCGTCGCTGGTCTTTGTGATGGCCCGGACAGGAGGCAGCCTGTGGCTGCTGCCCGCAGCGGCGGGACTGCTGTTGGCGGCGGCACGGGAGCAGTGGGCCGGAAAAATTCCTGATTTGTAAAAAAGTGCTTGCATTTTGTCGTGGTCTATGGTATTCTATTCAGGCTACAAAGGGCGGTCCTCTGCCGTGCGCCGGAGAAATACGCTGCAGTGCCGTAAAAACGGTATGAACGCCTATATTTTAGGAGGAATCTATCCATGGATCTCATTAAGGAACTGAACAAGGAGACCCTGGCCCGTGAGGTGCCTGCCGTTAAGATCGGCGACACTGTGCGCGTTCATGTAAAGGTCAAAGAGGGCTCCCGCGAGCGTATCCAGGTCTTCGAGGGAACCGTCATCGCCAAAAAACACGGCGGCATTGAGGAGACTATTACCGTCCGCCGTATCTCCTATGGCGTGGGCGTGGAGAAGGTGTTCCCCGTGCACTCTCCCTCTATCGACACCATTCAGGTCGTGCGCAACGGTAAGGTCCGCCGTGCCAAGCTGTACTATCTGCGCGGCCGCGTGGGCAAGAGCGCCAAGGTCAAGGAGAAGCTTTGATCCGGAGATCAAGAGAGGCTGCGGCCTCTCTTTTTTCTTGCCATGGTCTTGTGAAACCGGAGATTTTTTGCTATACTATATAAATTATGATCAAAGCGCTTCCGGAGAGTGAAAAGGTTTCTTGGCGGGCCTGCGGCACAATCCGCCGTGGGGGCCGTTCGCGGCCCTGCCGTGGACGGCATAGGCGTGCTGTGTGCGCTTATCGGGCCCCTGGCCCGCTGACTAAAAAATAGAGTTGCTTTTTGAGCATGTTGATTATAACAGATCAGGAGCTTTGCCAATGGGAAAGAGAAAGAGATCGAGGCTGCCGGGCCGGGAGCTGTACGAGTGGGTGCAGGCGCTGGTGTGTTCCGTGCTGGCGGTGGTGGTGCTGTTTACCTTTGCCGTCCGTGCCACCGGCGTATCCGGCAGCTCCATGCGGGAGACGCTGCGAAACGGCGACCTGCTGCTGGTGCTGAATGGCTGGCTCTGTGGGGACTATGCCTCTGGGGACATCGTGATCCTGCGGAAGCCGGATTTTCACGAGGGAAATCCCATTGTGAAGCGGGTTGTTGCCGTGGCGGGACAGACCGTTGACATTGATTTTGGCGACGGAACCGTTTATGTGGATGGCGTGGAGTTGGAGGAGCCCTACATCCGGGAGCCCACTTTTACGGACGAGGGGACGGTCTTTCCCCTGACGGTGCCGGAGGGCAGCGTCTTCGTCATGGGGGATAACCGCAATGAAAGTGATGACAGCAGGAACCCGGCTTTGGGGCCGGTGGATACCCGCAGCGTCATTGGCAGGGCATTTCTCCTGGCGCTGCCGGGAGCGGCGGAGGAGACAAAGGAACGGGACTGGTCCCGCGTGGGAATGCTGAATAGGGAGGACTGAGCGCAATGGCGAAGGATACGGAAAAGATGGAGGACCAGCAGGAAGAGAAAGAGTCCGAGGGCAGGGAATCCTATGAGTGGGTGCAGGCCCTGGTATGCTCTGTGCTGGCGGTGGTGGTGCTGTTTACCTTCGGGGCGCGGCTCATCGGAGTGGACGGACACTCCATGCTGCCCACGCTCCAGAACGGGGACCGGATGCTGGTACTGAACGCCATGCTGTATCACGACTATCAATACGGCGACGTGGTGGTACTGCGGAAAGACACCTTTTTGAAAGAGCCCATTGTCAAGCGGGTCATCGCCACGGCGGGCCAGACGGTGGACATCGATTTTGACAGCGGCACTGTTTACGTGGAGGGCGAGGCCCTGCGGGAGGACTATATCAATGAACTGACCTTCCTGGAGGAGGGGACGGAATTTCCTCTCACCGTGCCGGAGGGACACATCTTCGTCATGGGAGACAACCGCAATCGCTCCAGCGACAGCCGGGACTCTAATTTGGGCACGGTGGATACCCGCTATGTCATCGGCAGGGCGGTGGCGGTGGCCTTTCCGGGGGTGGATGAGGAGACGTTGAAACGGGATTTCCGCCGGATTGGGGTGATCGCGTGAACATCCAGTGGTACCCCGGCCATATGACCAAGACCCGGCGAATGATCACCGAACAGCTCCGCAATGTGGACGCCGTATGCGAGATTCTGGACGCCCGCATTCCCGTCTCCAGCCAGAATCCGGATGTGGACCAGCTGACGGCGGGCAAGCCCCGGCTGGTGGTGCTGAACCGGGTGGACCAGGCGGACCCCGAGGCCACAAGGCAGTGGGCCGCCTATTTCCGGGCGAAAGGCTATGCCGTGCTGGAGTCCAACGCCAAGGGCGGCGCGGGAACGGCGAAATTCGCCGCCGCGGTCCGGGAGCTGCTCTCAGACAAGCTCCGCTCTTACGCCGAGAAGGGACAGGCAGGCCGGGTGGTGCGGGTGATGATTCTGGGCATCCCCAACGTGGGCAAGTCCACTTTCATCAACAAGGTGGCGGGTAGAAAGACGGCAAAGACCGAGGACCGCCCCGGCGTCACCCGCTCCAAGCAGTGGGTGCCCATCGACAAAGGGCTGGAGCTGCTGGACACCCCGGGCATCCTCTGGCCCAAGTTCGAGGACCAGAGCGTGGGCTTGAACCTGGCCTACACTGGCGCGGTGAAGGACGACATTCTGGATGTGGAGACTCTGGGCTGCCAAGATCGGAAGAGCACACGTCTGAACTCCAGTCACGAGATTCCATCTCGTA
>CAJUDV010000041.1 GCA_910585385.1 uncultured Oscillibacter sp.
GCAAGAACCGCAGTCCAGGCAGGCGGCAGCGTCGATGACGTAAGCGTCATCGCCCTGGCTGATGGCGCCGGCGGGGCAGGCGTCCGCGCAGGAACCGCAGCTGATGCACGCAGAAGTGATCTTGTAGGCCATGGGAAGCACCTCCATTAGAATTGTATCCTCATTGTAGCATAGAATTTGAAAAAAGCAAGAGGAATGTTAAAACCGTAACGGAAAATTTTGTGGAAACAGGGCAGGCGGCGGCTGTTCACAATTTGTTTTCAAAAAGATCAGGGAAAGTCAAAAATAACCTCTTGACATTTGGCGGGACAGTGATATACTGGCGTCAGAACAAAGGTTAAAGAAAGTCAAAGTCAAATCCGGCTTTCGAGGAAGGGAATGATGCGCATGGGGATTAGCGATCTGATTGCCGGTTTCCTCCAGGACTGCCTGGACGAGGCGGAAAACGGCGTGCTGGAGGTCCAGCGCAGCGATTTGGCCCAGCGGTTCAACTGTGTGCCCAGCCAGATCAACTACGTGATGAGCACCCGGTTCTCCCCGGAGCGGGGCTACATCGTAGAGAGCCGCCGGGGCGGCAACGGGTATATCCGCATCACCCGGGTGCGGGTGGACCGGGAGACGCTCTTGATGCACGTCATCAATACTCTGGGGGAGGCGGTGGATCTGCCCTCGGCCCGGGCGATCCTGGGCAATTTGGCCCAGTCCGGGGCGGTGGAGGAGGACATCTGCCGGACTCTGGCTGCGGCGGTGGGAGACAAGGCCCTCACCGCCGTGCCACGGGAGCTGCGGGACCAGGTCCGGGCCGCCATTATGAAGCAGGCGCTGATTCTCCAGGTGTAGGCCCTGTATGCTGGAATCCTTTGAATGGTATCAAAAATATGTTGTATATAGCAGGAGGTATTTGATTATGAAATGCGAGAATTGCGGTAAGAATGAAGTTACCTTTGTTTACCAGAGCAATGTCAACGGCCAGGTGGAGGAGAAGCACCTGTGCGCCCAGTGTGCCGAAAAGCTGGGCTACGCCCAGCGGGCGGCGGCCCAGCGCCAGCGGATGATGCGGGGCTTCAACAGCTTTTTCGGCGGCGGCGTCCTGGAGGACTTCTTCTCCCCCATGCCCAGCCTGCTGGACCGGCGGGGCTGGCTGCTGGAGGACCCCTTTGACGATTTCTTCGCCGATATGCCGGCCCTGGGTCCGGCGCGGCGGGAGCTTGCCAAGGAGGAGAGGAAGGACGGCCTGGTGGACCGGGAGGAGGAGAGCCGCTTTGCCCGGATGCGGCAGATGAACGCCCTGCGGATGGAGATGAAAGAGGCCGTCCGGCAGGAGAATTTCGAGCGGGCCGCCCAGCTGCGGGACGAGATCCGCGCCCTGGAGGCGGAGCACAAGGAGAACGGAGCGGCCCAGTGAGCCGCTCCACACCGGAAGAAAGGAAGATAAAAGACCATGAATGAGAATAAATTTACCCCCAGGGCCGAGGCGGCCCTGCGTCTGAGCCAGGAGGCGGCGGGGGACCTGGGCCACGGGTACGTGGGCACCGAGCATCTGCTGCTGGGCCTTTTGCGGGAGGAGGACGGTGTGGCCCACACGGTGCTCACCGAGGCGGGCCTCACTGCCGGCATGGTGGTGGAGATCATCAAGAAGAGCGTGGGCGCAGGACTGCCCGGCGGCAATCCCGCCCAGGGCCTGACCCCCCGGGCCCGCCGGGTGGTGGAGATCGCCATGGAGGACTCCGTTCGGGGCGGGTGCAATTATATCGGCACGGAGCACCTGCTGGCGGGCATCCTGCGGGAGGGCAACAACATGGCCGTCCGCATCCTGCGCACCGCCGGGGTGGATGCCCGGAATCTGTACAGCGCCCTGATGCGCAAGCTCAGTGAACAGCCCAGGGGCAAGGCCGGAGACGCCAAAGCCGCCGGAGCGGCCCGGGACGAGGGCGGCAAGGGCAAGAATCTGCGGGAGTTCACCCGGGACCTGACCGCCGACGCCCGGGCGGGCAGGCTGGACCCGGTCATCGGCCGGGACGAGGAGATCCAGCGGATGATCCAGATCCTCTCCCGGCGCACCAAGAACAACCCCTGTCTCATCGGCGAGCCCGGCGTGGGCAAGACCGCCCTGGCGGAGGGCCTGGCCCGGAAAATCGTTCTGGGAGATGTGCCCGAGGACCTGCTGGACAAGCGCATCCTCTCCCTGGACCTCAGCGGCATGGTGGCGGGCACCAAGTACCGGGGGGAGTTTGAAGAGCGCATCAAGAAGACCCTGGAGGAGGTCAGGAAGTCCGGGGACGTGATCCTCTTCATCGACGAGCTCCATACCATCGTGGGGGCCGGCAGCGCCGAGGGGGCGGTGGACGCCGCCAACATCATCAAGCCCGCCCTGGGCCGGGGGGAGATCCGGGTCATCGGCGCCACCACGCTGAACGAGTACCGCAAGTATATCGAGAAGGATGCAGCCCTGGAGCGCCGGTTCCAGCCGGTGCAGGTGGGGGAGCCCAGCAAGGAGGCGGCCCTGGAGATCCTGAGGGGCCTGCGGGAGAAGTATGAGCAGCACCACAAGCTCCAGATCACCGATGAGGCATTGGAGGCCGCCGTAAACCTCTCCGCCCGGTATATCAACGACCGCTTCCTGCCGGATAAAGCCATCGACCTGATGGACGAGGCCGCCAGCCGGGTGCGGATGGAGGCGGAGGAGCCCTCCGAGGAGCTCAAAAGCCTGGAGGAGAAGATCGCCGCCCTCTCCAAGGACAAAGAGGCGGCCATTGAGCGCCAGGACTACGAGACCGCCGCCCAGCTGCGGGACATTGAGCGGAACTATCAGGAGCAGGTGGACATGGAGCGGGACAAGCGCCGCAGGGACAACGCGGAGCACCGCCCCGTCGCCGCCGATGACATTGCCGCCGTGGTCTCCGGCTGGACCGGTATCCCCGTCACCCGCATGACCGAGGACGAGGGACAGCGCCTTTTGCGGATGGAGGAGACCCTCCACGCCCGGGTGGTGGGCCAGGACGAGGCCGTCCGGGCCGTGGCCCGGGCCATCCGCCGGGGCCGGGTGGGTCTGAAGGACCCCAAGCGCCCCACCGGTTCCTTCCTGTTCCTGGGCCCCACGGGCGTGGGCAAGACGGAGCTGTGCAAGTCCCTGGCGGAGGCCATGTTCGGCGACGAGACCGCTATGGTCCGCATCGACATGTCCGAGTATATGGAGCGGCACACGGTCTCCCGCCTCATCGGCTCCCCCCCGGGCTACGTGGGCCACGAGGAGGGCGGACAGCTCACCGAGAAGGTCCGCCGCAAGCCCTACTCCGTGATTCTCTTCGACGAGATCGAGAAGGCCCACGAGGATGTGTGGAACGTGCTGCTCCAGATTCTGGACGACGGCCGCATCACCGACTCCCAGGGCCGCACCGTGGACTTCAAGAACGCGGTGATCGTCATGACCAGCAACATCGGCGCCAAGCGCCTCACCGCTGCCGGCGGCAGGCTGGGCTTCTCCGCCGGTACGGAGGACGCGTCCCAGGACGGGGAGCGCCAGTTCCAGGAGGCCCGGGAGGCGGTGCTGGGAGAGCTGCGCCAGACCTTCCGCCCGGAGTTTTTGAATCGGATCGACGACATCATTGTCTTCCGCGCCCTGACGGAGGAGGACATCCGGGAGGTGGCCCGCAGGATGCTGCACGCCGTCTCCGCCCGGATGGAGGCCATGGGCGTCCGCCTGGACGCCAGCGACGAGGCCGTGGCGGAGCTGGCCCGGGAGGGCTTCGACCCCAAGTACGGCGCCCGGCCCCTGCGGCGGGCCATCCAGAGCACGGTGGAGGACGCCGTGGCCGAAAAGCTCCTGGACGGCACCTTGAAGGCCGGGGATACGGCAAGGCTCACCGTGGAGGACGAGAAGCTCCTGGTGACGAAATAAGAAAACTTGCCGGAGGCACAGGCCTCCGGCAAGTTTTTATTCCTGATGCCGCACCAACACACAGTACTCCGGCCCGGACAGCCCATTTGGGTAGTCGCCGCAGCAGGATATTCGGCTTTCCAGAATGTTCAGGGCGATGGAATGTCAGCCGCCGCCGTATTTCCGCTCGCTCTCCGCCAGCGCCGCCTCGTCCCTGGCCCAGTACAGCGCCACGATCTGCGTGTCGTCCATGCTCCGCACCTCCTTTTCCCTCTACACGGAAAAAATCTCCGCGCATTGCGTAAATTATAACATATTTTCCGGACCTGGCAAAATTTCTGTATGATAGGGAAAACTTGATTTGTTCATACTTTTCCTGTATCATAAAATTCAATCGTCAAAATAGAGAGAAAAGGAGCGGTGACATGCCATTTTCGTTTAACTTTGACCCCGGCGCCTTCGGTGGGGGATTTCCTCCGGGAGGAGGGCCTCAGGGGGGCTTTACCCCGCCCCCGCCAAAGCCCCGCAAACCCCGGAAGGCCATCGGCAACGCCTTTACCCGCACCCTTTTGAACATCGCGGTGACGCTGGTGTTCGGCGCGGTGTACTTCTACCTGGAGCTGCCCGCCCTGAATCCCCACGCCGAGGAGTTCTACGTCTTCGTCTTTTTGCTGTGCGCGGTGTACTGCGTGTGCGCCGTGTTCACCTCCGGCTTCCAGGGGGAGGGGGTCAAGGGGTACTTCGGCTTTGTGAAAAAGCAGTGTACCGTGCCCTTCCTGGTGTTCCTGGCCCTGATCGCCGCCATTGCCGTGGGCTCCCTCGCCAGCTGGGTGGTGCTGCGGGCGGGGGCGTACAGCGAGCTGCTGCCCCTGGAGACCGGGGATTTCACCGCCGAGGTGGAGGAGATCAGCTACAACCAGATCCCCCTTCTGGACGCGGACTCCGCCGCCAGCCTGGGAGCCCGGAAGCTGGGCGAGCTGGCGGACATGGTGTCCCAGTTTGAAATTCTGCCCACCTACACCCAGATCAACTACCAGGGCCGCCCGGTGCGGGTCACCTCGTTGCGCTACGGCGACCTCATCAAGTGGTTCACCAACCGGGCGGACGGCCTGCCCGCCTACCTCATCATCGACATGGTGAGTCAGGAGGCGGAGGTGGTCCGCCTGGAGGAGGGCATGAAGTACACCGTTGCCGAGCACTTTGGCCGCAACCTCTACCGCCACCTCCGGTTCCACTACCCCACCATGATGTTCGACGAGCCGGTCTTTGAGATCGATGAGGAAGGCACCCCCTACTGGGTCTGCTCCAGGATTGTGAAGACCATCGGCCTCTTCGGCGGCACGGACGTGAAGGGGGCGGTGCTGGTGAACGCCGTCACCGGCGAGAGCACCTACTACGAGGAGGTCCCCAATTGGGTGGACCGGGTCTACTCCTACGACATCATCATGCAGCAGTACGACTTCTACGGCATGTACCACAACGGCTTCATCAATTCCATCTTCGGCCAGCGGGACGTGACGGTGACCACCGAGGGCTGGAACTATATCGCCATCGACGACGATGTGTATATGTACACCGGCGTCACCTCCGTCACCTCGGATCAGTCCAACATCGGCTTTATCCTCTCCAACCAGCGGACCAAGGAGACCAAGTTCTACCCCTGCGCCGGAGCCACGGAGTACTCCGCCATGGCCTCCGCCGAGAGCCAGGTCCAGCAGATGCGCTACGTGGCCACCTTCCCCCTGCTCTTAAACATCGCCGACCAGCCCACCTACTTCATGGCGCTGAAGGGGGCCGACGGCCTGGTGAAGATGTTCGCCATGGTCAACGTGCAGCAGTACGACATCGTCTCCACCGGCGCCACCGTGGCCGAGTGCGAGATTAACTACCGACAGACCCTGGCCCACCGGGGGCTCATCGACGCGGGAGACGCGGACATTGACACGCCCCATGAGACCGACGCCCTGATGGAGACGGCGGCGGGCTTCATCGAGGACATCCGCTCCGCCGTAATGAGCGGCACCACCCAGTACTTCATCCGGCTGGAGGATGGGGAGGACTATGACTACTTCCAGCTCAGCGCCGCCGACGTGCCCCTGGCTGTGCTGCTGAATGTGGGCGACCAGGTGGAGATCACCTACTACCCGGCGGCGGGAGGCGTGGCCCAGCCGGCCTCGGACGTCAGGCTGCTGGAGGCGGATAGGACGCGGGCCGCCCCGCCCACGCAGGTTATACCCTACGATGAGGTCATCCCAGACCAGCCGGAGGAACCGGAATTTCTGGAGAGCGAAAATTGATTGAACAGAAGGGCTCCGGCGAAAAGCCGGGGCCCTCTCCTGCTTATTGACATCTTCCCGCCGCTCCGCTATACTGTCCCCCGTGAAAAAGGAGTGTGAATCCATGGAACTGACCCTGAACACCGCCCTCTCCGGCGTGGAGACCTCCGGCATCCGCCGCTTTACCGCCCTGGCCCGGGCCACCCCGGGGGCCTGCACCCTCACCATCGGCGAACCGGACCTGGACACCCCCGCCCCCGTTCGGGAGGCCGCCGAAGCCTCCCTGGCGGAGGGGGACACCCACTATCCCCCCAACAACGGCCAGCCATATCTGCTGGAGGCCCTGTCCCAATACGAGGAGCGGGCCCACGGCCTCCGCTACGCCCCCGACGAGATCATTGTCACCGCCGGGGCCACCGAGGCCATCTTCATCGCCCTCTCCGCCATTTTGAACCCCGGGGATGAGGTGATTATCCCCACCCCGGCTTTCAGCCTGTACGCCTCCGCCACAGCGCTCTGCCGGGGCGTACCCGTGGCCCTGCCTGCGGAGCGAAGCGGCTTTCAAATCGATCCCGCCGCCCTGGAGGCCGCCATTACCCCCAGGACCAAGGCCCTGGTTCTCACCTCCCCCAACAACCCCACCGGCTGCGTCTACACCCGGGAGACCCTGGAGGCGGTCCGTGAGATTCTGCGGGACCGGCCCGTCTTCGTCCTCTGCGACGACGTATACCGGGAGCTCTGCTACACCGCGGACTACCACAGCTTCGCGGAGTTCTCAGATCTGCGGGATAGGATCATTGTGGTGAACAGTTTCTCCAAGCCCTGGGCCATGACCGGCTGGCGGGTGGGCTGGTGCATGGCGGACCGGCCCGTGAAAGAGAAGATGCAGGTGTTCCACCAGTACGCCGTGGTGTCCGTTCCCTCTTTCGTCCAGCGGGCCTGCGTCACCGCCCTGGAGACGGATACCGCCCCCATGCGGGCCCTGTTCCAAAAGCGCCGGGACGATGTCTGCCGGCGGCTGGCGGACATGGGGGTGGAGTTCCATAGGCCGGAAGGGGCCTTCTACGTATTTCCGGACATCCGGAAATACGGCATGGACGCGGAGACCTTCTGCGGGCGGATGCTGCGGGAGGGGCTGGTGGGCGTCCTGCCGGGGACGTACTTCGGCGCGGAGGGCTTTGTCCGCATTTCCTGCTGCTACGGGGACGAGGCCCTGCGGGAGGGATTGGACCGGATGGAGCGATTCCTCAAGACGCTGTAACAAGACCGGGAGGCATCGCCTCCCGGTCCCTCTTATTCCATCATCAGAAGCTTTTTCAAAAATTCCAGCCCCGCCGGCAGCACCGCCTCGTCGTCAAAGGAGAAGTCCGGCGCGTGGAGCTCCGGTGTGTTCCCGGCGCCCAGGAAGAAAAACACCCCCGGGACCCGCCGCTGATAGAAGGAGAAGTCCTCCGCCGCCAGCACCGGCTGATCCAGCCCGGCGGGAGCCTCCGGCCCCAGACGGCGGCAGACGGAGGCATACAGCCCCTCGTGGTTCCAAACCGCCGGGTACCCCCGGCTGAGGCGGACCTCCACGGCGCAGCCGGTCTCCGCCGCAATCTCCCGGCCCAGGGTCTCCAGGAGTTCCCGGCAGAGTTGATGGGTCTCCTCCTGATAGGTCCGCAGGCTTCCCTCCAGCCGGGTTTCCCCACTGACGGCGTTGCGCACCGTGCCGGAGGTCATTTTCCCGAACCGCAGCACCCGGAGCTGGTCCTGGGGCAGGGCGTCCGTCCGTTCATAGGCCCGGCGCAGGTACTCCGCTCCGGCGGTGAGGGCGTCCCGGCCCTCCGCCGCCCGGCTCAGATGGACGCTCTTTCCGGTGACGGTGACCGTCACCTCGCTGGAGCGGGCCATCAGGGGCCCGGGGCGGGAAAAGACACGCCCCGCCGGAAGACCTGGCCAAATGTGTAACCCAAAAACACTTGTCACATTGTGCCGCTCCATAATGCCGGCCTGACACAGCCGCTCTGCTCCGCCGGTGGTCTCCTCGGCGGGCTGGAAGAGGAGGAGGACGTTCCGGGGCAGCTCCGAAAGATGGGCGGCGGCATGCTCCGCCAGGGCAAGGGCCAGGGCGGTGTGGCCGTCGTGCCCGCAGGCGTGCATCTGCCCGGGGTGGCGGGAGGCGTAGGGCAGTCCCGTGGCCTCGGTCACCGGCAGGGCGTCCATATCCGCCCGAAACGCCGCGGTTTCCGGCTTTCCCGCGTCGAAAAAGGCGCAGAGGCCGCCTGGAATGGGAGCGGTGATTTTACAGCCTAGGGGCTCCAAAACCCGGCGCACGTAGGCGCAGGTCTCCGGCAGACGGTCGTCCAGCTCCGGGATCCGGTGCAGCGCGCGGCGGTGGGCGGCAACAGTCGGCATGGGGATTCCTCCTTGTCCGTTACAGCATCCAGTCCTGGGCGTGGATGCCCAGAAATTTCTGATCCCGAGAGCCGATGCGGACGCCGTGCTCCGGGCCGCACCCGCACGCACCCGTGAGGGAGATTTCGGAATGGACCAGGGCCCGTCTTCGCTCTGTGTGATCTCGCTGATGTCCGCGTGTTCCGGAAACCAGTTCAGGAAGGCCGGCGCCCTTCGGTTCGGGAGGAAGCCCGTTGGACGCTTCTCAACTGTGCCGACTATACCACGCCATCGTCTCCGTGAACAGACTGCGGGGCGGATTTTGTCATTTCTCACAATATCCGCCTGCCCGGGGCGGCGATTTTTGCGGAAATCTCTCTTGCGCCCCGGGAGTGGAATCTGGTATCATAGCGAAAAATGAGATAGAGGCGCGGAGACGATGAAGTCGTGGGAGCCGGCAGGCTGTGAACGCGGCGGGGGCAGATCCGCCGAACTCCCCGTCCGGGCGCGGGCGGAGGGTGGGCCCGTGGGGAATACCCCCGGGACTGTCCGCGGGACTTCCCGCGGGAGCGCTATCCGCTTACAGGGCACTCCGCGCCTGCCGGGAGCAGACGGGGAGCGGATCTGTTCTAAACCCGGCCGCCCCGCGGGCCGGCGCATAATTCTCCGCCAAACGGCGTAGTGTTCCATAGGGCCTTTGTTTTGACCGCCCTTGGAAGACGGCTGTATGGCGGGAGAGCTCTGCGCCCTCCCCATGACGCCGGAGTGGGAACAGACGCTGGACTGTCGGCAGAGGCGCGCCTCTACCGGCATTTTATTATGCCCATTGTGGAAGCGTGCGGAGGGAAATATCATGAAATTTGAGAACATCACGGGCTCCATCGTGGCCATGGTCACCCCGTACCATGGTGACGGCAGCGTCAATTTTGAGGTGCTGACCCAGCTGCTGGAGCGCCAGATCCAGGCGGGCACCGACGCCATTTTGACCCTGGGTACCACCGGGGAGTACTCCACCATGACCCATGAGGAGGACGCCACCGTGGTGGCCCACACCGTCAAGGTGGTGGACGGCCGGGTGCCGGTGATCGTGGGCAGCGGCTCCAACTGCACCGCCACCCAGCTGGAGAAGAGCGTGGAGTACCAGGACATGGGCGCGGACGCACTGCTGCTCATCGCCCCCTACTACAACAAGGCCAATCCCGAGGGGATGTACCGCCACTTCGCCTCGGCGGCGGACGCGGTGCGTATCCCCTGCCTCCTCTACAACGTGCCGGGCCGCACCGGCTGTTCCATCCCACTGCCCGTGGTGGAGCGGCTGGCCAGGCACCCCAACATCTGCGGCATCAAGGAGGCCAGCGGCGATATGTCCTACGCCATGAAAATCGCCCGCCTGGTGGGGCCGGACTTCGCCCTCTGGTCCGGCAACGACGACATCACCGTCCCCCTGCTGAGCGTGGGGGCCAGCGGTGTCATCTCCGTCTACGCCAACGTGATGCCCGCCATGTGCCGCCAGATCGTGGCGGACTACCTGGGCGGGAACCGGGCCCGGGCGGCGGAAAACCAGCTGAAATACCTGGAGCTGATCAACGACCTCTTCATGGAGGTGAATCCCATCCCGGTGAAGACCGCCATGAATCTGATGGGCCTGAACGTGGGCCCCCTGCGCCTGCCCCTGTGCGAAATGAGCGCGGAGCATACGGCGAAGCTGAAAAGATCTCTGGAGGAGGCAGGAGTGCTGTGAAAATTCTACTGGTCGGACGGGGCAAAATGGGCCGCCTCATTCAGGAGACCGCCGAAGCCGCCGGAGACGAGATTATGGCCGCTCTGGGCCGGAGCGATTTGGACAGCCTGGGCCATACAGGCCGGATCGCGGACGTGGTGATGGATTTCTCCCGCCCGGAGACCCTGCCGGAGATCTGCGCCTATGTCCGCCGCACCGGCACGCCCCTGCTCTCTGGCACCACGGGCTTTACCCCGGCGGAGCGGAGGCAGCTGGAGACCCTGGGGAACGCGGCCCCGGTGCTTTGGGCGGCCAACTTCTCCCTGGGGATGGCGGTGTTTGTCCGGGCTCTCCAGGCGGTCTCCGGCGTGCTGAGGCCGGACTTTGACATCGAGATCACCGAGACCCACCACAACCAGAAGGAGGACGCCCCCAGCGGCTCGGCGAAGCTGCTGCTGGAGGCCATTGATCCCGCCGGGGCCATGCGGGTGGTCTGCGGCCGGGAGGGAAACACCGGAAAGCGGACGAAGGACGAGATCGGCGTCCACGCCCTGCGGGGCGGCGCCGTGGCGGGAACCCACACGGTCCACTTCCTGGGGCCCGACGAGGAGCTGGAGATCACCCACCGGGCCGCCAGCCGCCAGATCTTCGTCAATGGCGCGCTGCACATGGCCCGGCTCCTGCCGGGGAGACCCGGCGGCGTGTACGACCTGCAAAAAATATTGTTTGGGGAGTGACGGCTATGAACGCCCAGGAGATCATCAACTATATCGCCAATTCCGAGAAGAAGACCCCGGTGAAGCTGTACGTCAACACCCTGGGGCCGGTGGACTTCGGCTCCGCCAAGGTCTTTGGCCAGGGGAACAGCTTCGTCGTCTTCGGGGACTGGGGGGAGCTGGCCGCCGTGCTGGAGGCCAACGCCGGCCGCATCGGAGACTATGAGGTGGAGTACGACCGCCGCAACTCCGGCGTGCCTCTGCTGGACCTGCGGACGGTGAGGGCCCGCGTCGAGCCCGGGGCCATCATCCGGGAGAAGGTGGAGATCGGCGAGGGGGCCGTGGTCATGATGGGGGCCGTCATCAATATCGGCGCCGTGGTGGGCCCTGGCACCATGATCGACATGGGGGCCGTTCTGGGGGGACGGGCCACCGTGGGGGCCCGCTGCCACATCGGCGCCGGCGCGGTGCTGGCCGGGGTGGTGGAGCCCGCCTCCGCCACTCCGGTAGTGGTGGAGGACGGCGTTTTGGTGGGCGCCAACGCCGTGGTCATCGAGGGAGTCCGCGTGGGCAAAAACGCCGTGGTGGCCGCTGGCGCCGTGGTGGTGGAGGACGTGCCGGAGAACGCCGTGGTGGCCGGCTGTCCCGCCCGGGTCGTCAAGATCAAGGACGAGAAAACCGAGGGCAAAACCGCCCTGGTGGACGCTCTGCGGCGGCTGGAGTGAGAGGGGACTCCCGACCGTCCGTGAAAATATTGAAACCGGGGCGCCGTCCGTACAGACGGCGCCCCGATAGACTGATGTTAGTCTTTCTTCTCAAATACTCCCCATATTGCGACAGCAATACCCGCGGCCGCAATTCCAATAAAAGTATAGAAAGCGGGCATAAGCCCGTATTGCGTCAGATTCCAAAAGGACGATAAGCTTCCGTTTAACGTCCAGTCATTGGACATAGTTCCCGCAAGAAGTACCGCAGCGGAAAGCAGTCCCGCGCAGAACATTGCAGAGCCCAAAATCACTTTTTTCATGTGTCACACTCCTGCTGAAATTCCGATTTGCCACCTTCATGATAACATATATCCTGGGCCCGTGCAAGCTGCTTTTGTGAAAGCGGCGATGCGTTGGGCAGAAGGCGCTTTTTAAAAGAAATCAGGAGGGGAGCGGTCTGTTTCATCGTTCAGTTTGCCAAAATATAGGACAAAAATTTGGCGTCCTCCGCCTCTTTTTTTGGTTGCCGGAGGCAACTATCTGTGCTATCCTGTTACCAATAAAAATCAGAGGGGGACGGGCAATGCTGGTTTTGGATTTTATCAACGTGGGCAACGGCGACTCCACCCTGGTGCGGGAGATTGAAAATGGCGAGCAGAAATTTGCCATGCTGGTGGACTGTGGCCACGACAGTCTGGTGCGGGACGATCACCCGGGGGAGCTGGACCCCCGCTCCCAGCGGATCTATGCCGGGGACTTTCTGAAAAAGCAGGGCGTCGTCCGTCTGGACAAGGTGCTGCTGACCCACTTCCACCGGGACCACACCGGCGGATTGGGCCGGGTGCTGGAGAGCGTGGCGGTGGACGAGCTGCTGGCGACCTACATCCCGCCCGCCGGCGCGGGGCCCCTGGAGCCGGACGGGGACAACGGCCTGTCCAAGGCGGCCCGAAACGCCGTCCGGTGCGCGGACCTGTACGCCGGGGCCCTCCGGGAGCATCCCGGCCGCGTGGAGGGGATGACGCAGCTGCCCGGGGACCGGATGGAGCGGCTCCGGCTGACGGATGACCTGACCATGGACATTCTCTTTGGCGAGGCGGTGCTGTACCGCCGCCAGAAGGAGGTCTACGACGCCGTGTTCCAGGGGGAGAGGAATGATTACGACCTCCTGCACTGGGCAAAGTGCATGAACGTCTCCAGTCTCCGCCAGCGGCTGTATTACCACGGAAGAGAGATCGTCCTGGGGGGAGACTTCTACGCCCACATGTGGGAGACGGCCTCCGCCGCCCCCTGCGATATTTTAAAGGCTCCCCACCACGCCTCGCTGTCCTCCACCACCCGGAAGCTGCTGAAGATGCTCCAGCCAGAGACCATCGTGGTCTCTGTGGCGGCGGGCCGGCCAGACGAGCGGCCCCACCCCTACATCATCTCGCTGATGCGGGAGTTCACTGGGGAGATCCGCTTTACGGACGCGGTGAGCATCCCGGGGCTGGTGAATCCGGTGTTCCACGAGTCGGTACATATTGAGATTGAATGAGATTGAACAGGAAAAGGACCGGCTGAAAGCCGGTCCTTTTGATTTCTGAGGAATTACTTGTACAGCTCGGGCTTCTCCATGGTCTCCACCTTCAGGAACTGGGAGGTCCCGCGGGAGGCGTTCAGAGCGTCGCCGGCCACGCAGGCCACATAGCCGTCCCAGGAGGAGGGGCCGGTGAGCTTACCGGCGTGGACGGACTCCACCCACTTGCAGAACTCGATGTCGTAGGCCTCGATGAAGCGCTCCTTCCAGTCGGTCATGATGGGCATGGACTCGGCGGGGTTCAGGGAGTCCCACCCGGCGGGACGGGAGCGGCGGACCACGGCGTAGGGGTCGGGCAGCTTCACGGTGCCGTTCTCGCAGACCACCTCGCACTGGATGTCGTAGCCGTAGCCGTCGGCCACCTGGACCTCCACGTCGATGAAGCAGCCCTTCTTGGTGCGCATCAGCATGACCTGGGGGTTGTCATAGCCCTTGTCGGAGTTGGCGGACTGACGGACCTTGACACACTGCACGTCCTCGTACTCGTCGTCCAGGAGCCACCGGCAGATGTCCAGCTCGTGGATGGCCACGTTGGTGACGCCGTTCTCGGTCTTGAAGCCCGGGCCCTGGGCCACGTTGCGGTGGCAGGCCTTGATCACCAGGGGCGCGCCGATCTCGCCGGAGTCGATGATGCGCTTCATCTCCGCGTAGCCCCGGTCATAGTGGCGCATGAAGCCCACCTGCACCAGGCGCTTGCCGATCTCCAGCTCCCGCTTGATGATGTCCTCGCAGTCGGCGGCGTTCTGGCTCAGGGGCTTCTCGCAGAAGCACCACTTCTCCTCGGCCAGAGTCTTCATGACGTAGTCGTGGTGGGTGGGGTCGATGGAGGTGATGACCACGGCCTCCACATCGGGGTCCTTGATCATGCCGTCGCAGTCGCTGCCGTAGGACTTGATGCCGTACTTGGCGGCGGTGTCGTCGGCGGCGGCGGCCACATAGTCGCTGACGGCCACCACAGTGGCGCCGGGGACGGTGTCGATGATGCGGCGGCAGTGGTCCCTGCCGATGGCGCCGCAGCCGATGATGCCGATTTTCAAAATTTTATCCATGATAATCAACCTTCCTTTTTAATAATCAAAGATGACTTTTCTACAGGCGGGGCACCGGGAGACCGTGATGAACGGAGGCTGAAA
Source organism: uncultured Oscillibacter sp. (assembly GCA_910585385.1). Classification (GTDB taxonomy): domain Bacteria; phylum Bacillota; class Clostridia; order Oscillospirales; family Oscillospiraceae; genus Oscillibacter. Next base: position 14,382 of record CAJUDV010000041.1, read on the forward strand.
GGGTCCGTTCGACTGCCCGAGCGCCTCGTTTCTGGCTTTGAAATTGAAGGGCACGCCGGTAAAAGAGGGTTCTTTATAGTAGTGGATCCCGTGCATGCTTTGCAGCACGCCGTTCTCCATTTCCATGCCGCAGAAGGGGCAGTCCATCGCTCAGTATTTCCGGGCGTCCTTCACGTGGGCCAGGTGGTCGGCGTAGGCGTCTAGATTCTCCTGGCGCTGGGACACCTCCGTGTCGCCCACGCGCCACCAGGAGCCGTAGCCGTCGGTCATGGTCTTGGGCAGCACCTTGATGTCAAAGAGGACGGGGCGGTCCTTGATGGTCTTGGCGTCGGCAAAGGCGGCTTTCAGCTCCTCCATGGTGCGGACGGTGTAGCCCTTGCAGCCGTAGCCCTCCGCCACCTTGGCGTAGTCGATGTCCATGAAGTCGCCGAAGAGGCCCTCCTCGTTGCGGTACCGCAGCTCCGTGCACAGGGTCTTGTTGCCGTGGCCCACCTGGAGGTTGTTGATGCAGCCAAAGCTGGCGTTGTCGAACAGGCAGATGTTGATCTTCTTGCGCTCCTGCATGGCGGTCACCAGCTCGCCGTGGAGCATGTGGAAGCTGCCGTCGCCGCAGAAGGCGTAGACCTCCCGGTCCGGGCCGATGGCCAGCTTTACACCCAGAGCCCCGGCGATCTCATAGCCCATGGTGGAGTAGCCGTACTCCATGTTGTAAGTATCCTGGGCACGGGGGCGCCACATGCGCTGCATGTCGCCGGGCAGGGAGCCCGCCGCGCCGATGGCCACATCGGTGTCCGCCATCCAGGCGTTGAGGGCGCCCAGAACGGTGGTCTGGCAGAGGCCGGCCTTTACATCTTTGGCAAAGCGCTTGGCGGAGTCCGCGTTGGCGTCGTTGATGATGGGAGCCCAGTCTGGGGAGTCCGCGAAGACCATGGCGTCCAGATGGGCCAGTTCCTCCTTCCAGCGGGCCTGGGCGTCCTTTACCTCGCTGGTGTAGGCGGGCTTCCAGCCCTCCAGCAGCTTCTCAAGCCGGGGCAGGGCGTCCTTGGCATCGGCCACCACGGGAACGGCCTCCATCTTGAGGCACTGGAACTCGGAGACATTGATGTTGACGAACTTGCACGTGTCGCTCCACAGCCACTTGGAGGAGGTGGTGAAGTCGGTGTAGCGGGTGCCCACGCCGATGACCAGGTCCGCCTCCTTGGCGATCTCGTTGGCTGCGGCGCCGCCGGTGACGCCCACGCCGCCCAGGGCCAGGGGGTGATCCCACTCGATGGTGCTCTTGCCCGCCTGGGTGTCGGCGAAGGGGATGCCGGTGGCCTCCACAAAGTGCCGCAGCTCGGCGTGGGCCTCGGCGTACCGCACGCCGCCGCCGCAGATGAGCATGGGCTTCTTGGAGGCCCGGATGGCCTCGGCGGCCTCTTTCAGGGCGGCCTCGGTGGCGGGACGGCGCTCCAGCCGCCAAACCCGCTTTTTGAAGAAGCTGGCCGGGTAGTCATAGGCCTCGCCCTCCACGTCCTGGGGCATGGCCAGGCACACCGCGCCGGTATTGGCGGGGTCGGTGAGGGTGCGGAAGGCGGAGATGGCGGCGCTCATCAGCTGCTCGGGCCGGACGATGCGGTCCCAATAGCGGCAGACGGCCTTGAAGGCGTCGTTGGTGGTGGTGGAGAGGTTGTTGATCTGCTCCACCTGCTGGAGCACGGGGTCCGGCTGGCGGCAGGCGTAGGTGTCGCCGGGCAGCACCAGCACGGGGATGTTGTTGGCGGTGGCGGTGCCGCAGGCGGTGACCATGTTGGCCGCGCCGGGGCCCACGGAGGAGGTGACGGCGAAGATCTGCTTGCGCTTCATCTGCTTGGCGAAGGCCACGGCGGCCTGGGCCATACCCTGCTCGTTCTTGCCCTGATAAATTTCCAGCTCATGGGCCTCCTGGGTCAGGGCCTGGCCGAGACCCACCACGTTGCCGTGACCGGGGATGATGAACATGCCCCGGACAAAACGGGTGATCTGGCCGTCCACGTCGATGTACTGGTTCTCCAGGAACCGAACCAGCGCCTGAGCCATGGTTAAACGAATGGTTTCCATTGGAAAGACCTCCTTGTATGAAAGTGGGATTGCGTAGGGGGGTGATGCGAAAAGCGGTGTTATGCCGCTGTCGCGGAGACAGAATTTTTTGCATGGCTTTGCAGTGGGTTAAAGCTCTTTTCGGTCACATTTGACCTCTAAGGACCGGCTTTGCACTGGCTGAAAACCCTGCACTTATCCCTGGTAGATGTGGTCGTTGGCGTCGCTCTTCCAGAGCCACTCATGCTCCTTGTCGTCAATGCGGGTCTTGAGCCAGGGATCGCCGTCCAGGTGGCGGATGCCCCAGGCGTAGCACATGGCGTAGCCCGGCGCGGCGGTCTGGGAGTGGAAGCCGCTGGTGATGACGGAGCAGCCGTTGTGGCCGGTCTGGTAGATCTCGCCGTTGGCAAAGCCGGCGCCGAAGCCCTGGGGATAGTCGAAGCGGTAGAAGTAGACCTCCGGCTGAGGGTGGTGGTGAGGGGGATAGGAGGACCACTTGCCGGGGTGGTTCAGCACCTCTCCCAGAACCATATTGGAGAAGGGGGCGTTGTCGTGGTCGAAAAAGGTTTTGATCTCCCGCTCCATGCAGCCCAGCAGCTCGCCGCTGCACCCGGCGTGCTGGGTCTGGACGGTGTCGGGGGTGTACATGACGGCCGCGAAGGGCTTGTCGTTCAGGGTTTTTTGAATGTAGAGCTCACTGTGGGCCTGGGCGGTGAGGGTGACCTTGGTGCCCCGGCCCGCCAGCAGGCAGTAGGCCTCGTGGTGGAAGCAGTCGGGCCGGTGGGCCTCGCAGGTCTTTCCGTCCCAGGCGTAGGTCACCTTGCCGGCGAAGAGCAGCACGGCGATTTCCTTCTCCGCCTCGTCAAAGGTAAAGACGTCGCCGGGCTCCATTACCAGCAGGCCCACGTCCATCTGGGTGCCCATGTCGTCCGCCGCCATGTCGATGTAGGCATTGTAGCCCTGTTTGAGCTGGTCGTTCTTGCTGAAATAGGTCATTGGAGCCATCTCCGTATCTAAGATTTTGAAAAGGGATCTGTAGGGGCGGCAATCTGCCGCCTGTTCTCCCGGAAGCTCCGGATCTCCCAAAGGGCGGGCGGCTGATAGCCGCCCCTACAGGTGATTTGTTGATTCGGCGGCGGTTATATCAAAGCCCGGTGTGCTCTTTGATGTACTTCCGGCCCTTCATGGCGTACTCCAGGGGATTGGCCTTGGCGGGGTCCTGCTCGGCCTCTACCAGCAGCCAGCCCTGGTAGCCAGCGTCGGAGAGGGTCTTGAACACCGGGTCAAAGTCCACGTTGCCGTCGCCGGGGACGGTAAACGCGCCGTTGCGCACCGCCTGGAGGAAGCTCCAGTTGTTCTTCCGGGCCTCCTCAACCACAGGCAGGCGCATATCCTTCAGATGCACGTGGCCCACCCGGTCCACATATTTTTTCAGCATGGTCAGGGGGTCCTCTCCGGCGAAGGTGAAGTGGCCGGTGTCAT
>CAJUDV010000042.1 GCA_910585385.1 uncultured Oscillibacter sp.
AACGAACTTTACGCCCGAGATACCGCCAAGAAAATCAAGTCCACGTTCAAAATGAAAGGTGAGAGCGGCAGGCACCTCACCACAAATCCTCCGTTCGGCTACGTCAAGGACGAGCAGGATAAGGACGAGTGGCTGATCGATGAGGAAGCCGCTAAAACGGTTCGGTACATCTTCAAGCTGTGCTGTGACGGCTTTGGCCCCACGCAGATCGCCAACCGGCTGAGACAGGAACAGGTGCTCACCCCCACGGCGTACAAGGCCCAACAGCGGGGCGAACTGCTCCCAGAGCGGCCCTTCCAGTGGGCGCAAAAAACCGTATCCGGGATTTTGGACAAGGTGGAGTACCTGGGCCATACGGAGAATTTCAAGACCGCATCCAAGAACTATCGCAGCAAGAAGCGGGTCAAGACCGCCAGGGAAGAACGCAAGCTGTTCCGGGATACCCACCCGGCCATCGTGGATGAACACACCTTCCAGGTGGTACAGGAGATACGCGCCCACCGCCACAGGCCAACGGCTACGGGAAAGGTCAGCATTTTCTCCGGCAAGGTGTTCTGCGCCGACTGCGGGGCCAAGCTGCAATACAACACGGCAAACAACTTTTCAGCGAATCAGGATTTCTTCAACTGCGGCAACTACCGCAGCAACACTGGGACTTGTACTGCCCACTTTATCCGGGCGGTGACGCTGGAGAAGATCGTGTTGGCCCACATGAAGCGTGTCCTGGCCTACGTCCAGCAGTTTGAAACGGCTTTTGTCAAACGGGAAATGGAGAAAGTCAACCTCAAGCGCCAGACCTCCGTGGAAAAGGCTAAACTGGATATTGTGACGCTGAAGCGGCGGGACGAGGACTTGGATGTGCTGTTCAAGCGCATCTACGAGGACATGGTGGCGGGACGGCTCAGCCCGGAGCGGTTTGACAAGCTCTCCGCGCAGTATGAGGAGGAGCAGAAGCAGGTACGGCAGGTCATTGGGGAGTTGCAATCGCTGATCGACGATGGTGAGCAGGAAGCCCATGACCTCCGGCAATTCCTGAAAAGTGTCCGCAAGTACACCGACCCGGAAAAACTGACGGCGGAAATGCTGAACGAACTGGTTGACAAGATCATCGTCCACGCTCCCGACAAGAGCAGTGGGCACCGCAGGCAGAAGATTGAGATTTACTACAAGGCCGCCGGGATCATCGACATCGCTGACGACCTCTGTGAAGCCGGGGACGGCAGAGGGCAGTGGCGTAGAAATCGAAAAACGGCCTGAAAAGGCAGGACTGTGACCTTTTACAGTCACAGTCCTGCCGTACATAGAATACTTCGTTGCGGCACCTTGCCTAATGCGGCAGCTCTCTTCTTTCGTGGGCGGAACGCGGACTAAGGTTTTCGTCCACCTTTTTCAAAAGGTGGCGAGGGTGCAGGGGGGCGGAACTCCCTGCGGGGATTCCGCCGCAAAGTAGTAAAATCTGCCGCAGCAAGCGAGATCAGAGGATGTGCGGCGTCCATGATTTTTGCGTGAGGGGGCTCTTCAATATGAAAGAGAAGTCATCCTTCCGCAAAACAGCTCCTGCCGTCTTCGGCGGCAGGAGCTGTTTTGCTGCTATTGCTCATCTACTGCCGCTCTGCGGCATTTCTGCGGGGGATTTTGCAGGGGCTCTGCCCCTGCACCCCGCCAGCTTTTGAAAAAGCTGGACCAAAACTTTTATCGCACCAGCATACGAAGCGCCTCCAAATACCCCGGCAGTCCGTGTCCCCGGACGGTCCCCACACAGGCCTCCCGAATATAGGAGACGTGCCGGAACTCCTCCCGGCTGTCCGGGTCGGAGACGTGGACCTCTACCGTGGGAATGCCCACGGCCTTTACGGCGTCCAGCAGAGCCACGCTGGTGTGGGTATAGGCGGCGGGGTTGATGACGATGCCGTCCACCTTGTCAAAATAGGCCTGCTGAATGGCGTCCACCAGGGCTCCCTCGTGGTTGGACTGGAAGAAGCCGACCTCCGCGCCCAGCCGGCCGGCCTCTTCCCGGATCATGGCCTGTAAGTCCTCGTAGGTGGCGCTGCCGTAGATCTCCGGCTGGCGGATGCCCAGCATGTTCATATTGGGGCCGTTAATCACCAGAATTTTCATGGAAATCCCTCCAAATCAGCTCAGCGGTTTCCTCCGGAGCCGCGCTGTTGGCAACCGCCACATCGGCGGCGGCGCTGTACAGCGGCTTTCGGACCAGGTACATCTCCTCCAGGCCGCCCTTTTGAGACAGGGGACGGCCGTCGGTGGGCAGTTCCTCCAGCGAGCGCCGGAGGAAGTATACCCGTCCGGCGCGGCGCATGGCGGCCCGGTTTTCCGCCCGGAGCACCGCCCCGCCGCCGGTGGCGACCACCTGGCCGCTCTGGGCGCAGACCTCGGCCAGGACCCGGGCCTCCAGCTCCCGGAAGGCCTCCTCGCCCTCGGTCTGGAAGATGTACGGGATGGGCCTGCCCGCCCGGCGGACGATCTCCTCGTCCAGGTCCACAAAGGGCTTGCCGGACAGCTGGGCCAGCGCCCGGCCCACGGTGGTCTTGCCGCAGCCGGGCATCCCCACCAGCACAAGGTTGGTCCGGTCCTGCCAGAGCCGGGTGACAATATTCTCTGTCTCGCCGTCGGGGATGGTTTTGCCGAAAAACAGCTCCTCCGCCCGCTTTGCCTGGTGGACCAGCATAGACAGTCCGCCGGTGTACCGGACGCGCCGAAGGCCGGAGCCCGGCGGCTCCGGCATATCCGCCTCCGCCCGGTGCCGGGCCGCCCGGTCCAGCTCCTCCGCCTGGAGCAGGAGATTTGTCCGGCCGGGGTTGTAGACAACATCGGCGACCGCCGAGATGTTTGGCAGCAGCCGTAGGTCCACGGGCTGCCCCTCCACATGGGGCCACATGCCCACGGGGGTGGTGTTGACGAGGACCTCGGCGCCGGCGTGGCGCTGGGGGAGGTTTTCATAGTTGTCCGGGCCCGTCCGGGAGACCACCGTGATCTCCCGGGCCCCCTCCTGCCGGGCAGCGGCCTGGGCCGTCAGGGAGGCCCCGCCGCTGCCCAGGATGACCACTTTCTTTCCCACAAGAGAGATTTTCGCCCGGCGGAGCATGTAGAGAAAGCCGTCGATGTCTGTGTTGTACCCGTACAGCCCTCCGTCCCGGCGGACCAGGGTGTTGACGCTGCCGATGGCCTCCGCCGCCGGGTCAATCACGTCACAGAATTGCATCACATCCCGCTTGTAGGGGATGGTGACGTTCAATCCGCCGACGTCCTCCCGGCGGAGGAAGTCCTCCAGCCGCTCCGGCTCCAGCTCAATAAGCCGGTAGCTCTCACAGCCCAGAGACTTGTGGATGGGCGCGGACCAGCTGTGCCCCAGCGTTCGGCCCAGCAGGCCGTAGAGTTTCCCGCTCATGGGTCACACTTCCGTGTAGCTGCCCAGGAACTGGAACTGGGCGCAGCTGCGCTCCATCTCCTCCAGCATGGCCAGGACGCTGGGGTCCTGGACGCTGGCCTCCAGCTCCAGGAAGAAGATGAACTCAAAGTCGCTGCCCGCCACAGGGCAGGACTCCAGCTTGGTCATGTTGATGTCCAGGGCCGCCAGCTTGGAGAGAATGTCGTACAGCGCGCCGGGCTTGTTCTCAAAGGCGATGATGAGGCTGACACGATTGGCTCCGGCGTAGATCACCGGCTTTTTGGTGACGCAGATGAAGCGGGTATAGTTGTTGTCGCTGTCCTGAATGTTCCCATTGACGCACTCCAAGCCGTACAGCGCGGCGCAGGGGTGGGAGGAGATGGCGGCGGCGCGGCGGCTGCCGCTCTCGGCCACCATCTTGGCGGCGGCGGCGGTGTTGCCGCAGGGAATGACCTTCACATCCTTGAGGCCTCCCAGGAATTTGGAGCACTGGCCGATGGCCTGCTCGTGGGAGTAGATCTCGGTGATGTCCTCCGGCCTCACCCCGGGCAGGGCCAGCAGCTCGTGGCGGATGCACAGCCGGGCGGAGCGGACAATGGAGAGGTCGTGCTCCTGGAGCAGCTGGTACACCGCCCGGACGGAGCCGTTGGAGCTGTTCTCAATGGGCAGCACGCCGAACTTGCACAGGCCCGACTCCACGGCGGCGGCCACCGCCTGGAAGCTCTTGACGTACATGATGTTTCCCCGTGGCAGCAGCCGGTCGCAGGCCACCTGGGAGTTGGCGCCCTCTACGCCTTGGCAGGCCACAAGGCCCGTCTGGGGGAAGATCTCGCCGCCGTCTTTCAGGGCGGCCTCCACCCGCTCCGCCACGCGGGTGGGGACGGAGATCAGCTCCGCCTGACGGGACCGGGCCAGCTCGAAGAGGGTGGAGTACAGGTGGTAGGCGTAGCGCTCTTTGTCCCCGGCACGCTCCGTGACCTTGGCCAGGATCTCCCGTTCCCGCTGCTTGTTGAGGATGGGCAGATGGTGCTGGTTCTTATAGGAGGCCACCTCTTCGCTCAGGGCCATGCGCTCCAGGAAGAGGGACAGCAGCTGGTCGTCTACGGCGTCGATTTTCGCGCGAATCTCAGAAAGTTCCATGATTTCCCTCCAACAGTAAGTCTAGCAGTACGGCGGCGGTCACCGCCTCCACCACCGGGACGGCCCGGTGGGCGATGCAGGGGTCGTGACGGCCGCGGATCTGCAATTCCGTGTTCTCCATGGCGGACAGGCTGACGGTTTTTTGCAGTTTTCCAATGGACGGCGTGGGCTTGAACGCCACCCGCAGGACGATGGGCATTCCCGTGGTGATGCCGCCCAGGACGCCGCCGGCATGGTTGGTCTCCGTGCAGGTGCGATTCTCTTCCATGACGAAGGGGTCGTTGTTTTCCGAGCCCCGGAGCCGGGCGGCGTGGAAGCCCTCGCCGAACTCCACGCCCTTCACGGCGGGAATGCCGAACAGGGCCGCGGCCAGGCGGCTCTCCACCCCGTCAAACATGGGCTCGCCCAGTCCGGCGGGCAGGCCGGTGGCGGCGCACTCGACGGTGCCGCCCACGCTGTCCAGGGATTCTTTGGCGGCCAGAATGGCGGCCTGCATGGCCTCCCCGGCGTGGTCGCTGAGAACGGGGAAGGGCTTGGCCGCCAGGGCGTCGAAGAGCTCCTTGGCGGGGTGCGGGGGAAAGAGCATATCCTGGGCATAACCCACAGAGGACAGGTGGGCCCCCACATAGATTCCCCGGCGGGCCAGAATCTGCTTGGCGATCCCCCCGGCGATGCACAGCGGCGCGGTGAGCCGCCCGGAGAAGTGTCCGCCCCCCCGCATGTCGGCGCGGCCCTTCCACTTCACCCAGGCGGTGTAGTCGGCGTGGCCGGGGCGGGGCTTGTCCCGGAGCTCCGCGTAGTCCGACGAGTGCTGGTCGCTGTTCCAGATGACGGCGCACAAGGGCGCGCCGCAGGTCCTGCCCTCCTCCAGCCCCGAGAGGAACTCCGGCACATCGGCCTCCTTCCGGGCGGTGGAGAGGGGGCTCCTCCCCGGTCTCCGGCGGTCTAAGAACCGCTGGAGCTCCTCCAGGTCAATCTCCTCCCCGGCGGGCAGGCCGTCGATGTTCACCCCGATGGCCCTGCCGTGGGACTGGCCGAAGACGCTGACGCGCAGAATGCTGCCGAACTCAGAGGACACGGACGTCACCTCCCAGGGTTTCATAGTCCCGCCAGAAATTGGGATAGGATTTTTTCACCGCCTCGGCGCCCCGGATGGTCACGGGCCCCTGACAGCGGGTGGCGGCGATGGCCGCCGCCATGACGATGCGGTGGTCGTTGGCCCCGTCCACCGCGCCGCCGGGAAGGGTGGAGACGCCGTAGACCGTCAGTCCCTCCGCCTCCTCCGATACCGCGCCCCCCAGGGCCTTGAGCATCTGGGAGACGGTGGAGAGGCGGTCGCTCTCTTTCAGCCGGAGCCGGGCGGCGTGGGTGAAATGGGTGGTGCCCCGGCGAACCGCCGCCATCACCGCCAGGGGCGGCAGCAGGTCCGGGCAGTCCGAGAGGTCGATGGAGACGGTGCCGTCCTGGGACAGCCTCTTGCAGTGGGACACCACCGCCGCGTCCCCCTGGGAGGACTGGCCGCTGAGGCCCCGGAGCCGCAGGCTGCTTCCCAGGGTGATGGCGGCGTACCAGAAGGCGGCCTGGGACCAGTCCGCCTCTACAGCGGCCTCAAAGGGGCAGTAGACCCCCGGCGTGACGCCAAAGCCATTGAGCTGAGGGGAGTAGCGCACCCGGATGCCGCAGCGCTCCAGCACGCCCATGGTCATGGAGACGTAGGAGGCGGACTCCAGCGCCGTGGTGCTGACGATGATGCTGGGCCCGTCCAGCAGAGGCAGGGCCATGAGCAGGCCTGTAAAGAACTGGCTGGACACGTTTCCCGGCAGGCGGTACTCGCCGGGAGCCAGCTGCCCCTGGACGGTGAGAACGCCGTCCCGCTGCTCCCAGGCGATGCCCCGCTGCTGAAACAGGTCCATGTAGGGCTGCTGGGGGCGCTCCATCAGCCGGCCCCGGCCGGTGAAAACGCCGCCCTGCCCTGCCGCCATGGAGATGGGGATCAGGAAGCGGAGCGTGGACCCGGACTCGCCGCAGTCGAATCGGGGCAGGTTTCCGAAGGGCTGGCGAATGTCGCCGGCGCCGGTGACCCGCAGCCCGTCCTCCGTTGTCTCCCAAAAGGCCCCCAGGGCCTGCATGCAGCGCAGGGTGGCCTCAATGTCCTGGGAGAAGGCGAGATTTTTGATGGTGCTGGAGCCCGCCGCCAGGGCGGCGGCGATCACCAGCCGGTGGGCCAGGGACTTGCTGGGGGGCGGCGTCACCACGCCGGAGAGCCGCCGGGGATGAATGCGGACGTCCATAGGGCATTATCCCTCCAATCCCGCCTGAATGACGGACAACAGTTCCCGGACGGGAATTTTTTTCAGCTGGCACAGGCCGATTCGTTTGGGCACCACCAGGGTGATGTCCCCGCCGGAGCGTTTCTTGTCGGCGTAGGCAGCCTCTGCCAGGGCCTCCGGGGAGAAGTCCGAACCGGTGGGCAGGCCGTTTTGCCGGAGGCAGGCGGCGACGCGGGCGGCGACGGGCTCCTCCGTCCAGCCCAGGGTCTCCCCGGCCCGGGCGATGACGGCCAGCCCGGCCGCCACGGCGTGACCGTGGGGGATGGCGTATCCGCTGCACGCTTCAATGGCGTGGCCCACGGTGTGGCCCAGGTTCAGAAGTCTCCGCTCTCCCTGTTCCCGCTCGTCCCGCTCCACCACCCCGGCCTTGTAGGCCACGCACCGGGCGATGACCTCCGATGGCTCCGCGGCCAGGGTTCCGTCCTCAAAGAGGGAGAAGAGGCTCTCGTCGCAGAGGACGCCGGTCTTGATGGCCTCCGCGGCGCCGCCGGCAAAGACCTCCCTGGGCAGGGTGGCAAGACAGTCCGTGTCGCACAGCACGGCGGCGGGCTGCAGGAAGGCCCCCGCCAGATTTTTCCCCCCGCGCAGGTCGATGGCGGTCTTGCCACCCACGGAGGAGTCCACGGCGGCCAGAAGGGTGGTGGGCAGTTGGACGTACCGGATGCCCCGCAGATACACGGCGGCGGCAAAGCCCGCCATGTCCCCTGTGACGCCGCCGCCCAGGGCGGCCACACAGTCGGTGCGGGTGAGACGGCGCTCCGCCAAAAATTCCAGAATCATGGACAGTGTGGAGAAATTTTTATGCTCCTCTCCGGCGGGGAAGACGCAGGTGCTGACGGTAAAGCCCGCCCCGGACAGGCTCTTTTGGACAGTGTCCAGGTACAGGGGAGCCACGGTGCTGTCGGCGACGACGGCCATATGGCAGGGGGGCATCAGCGCCCGCAGATGGGAGCCGCAGGCCGCCAGCAGGCCCGGGGCGATGGTCACGCTGTAGGCGGGAGTCGTGTTTACTTGAATGGATTTGGAATCAGGCACTGGAGTGGCCTCCTTTTGTTTCTCCTGCCGCAGGCAGGGGATTTTGTATTCCCTCAGGGGGAGGGACGGCGGCGCGCCGTCATGGCGGAATCCGCCGCCCCGGGCCGGTGGGGACGCGCTTCCTGCGGATAAGAGGGACAGGCCCTCAGTTCCCGCCGGCGGCGGCCTTCAATTCCCGGCCCTCCTTTAAGAGCGCCCGCACCCGCTCTGCGTCACGGGCTTTCAGGGCCTCGGAGTAGTCCGTCAGGTGATGAATGAGAATATCCAATTCCCTAATCAGGTAGTCGGCGTCGTCCAAAAACAGCTCCGTCCACATGTCCTCGTCCAGCCGGGCCACCCGGGTCATATCCTGAAAGCTCCCGGCGGAGAATCCCCGCCGCCGCTGGGCCTCCGGCGACTTGACGTAGGCGCTGGAGACGATGTGGGCCAGCTGGGAGGTGAAGGCGATGATCCGGTCGTGCTCCTCCGGCTGGGAGAAGGTCAGTCTGGCGAACCCCAGGTCCAGGAAGAAGGCCTGGAGGGTCTCCAGCAGCTTCATGTCCGTCCGCTTGTCCGGCGTCAGAATCATGGAGGCCCCCACATACAGATCCTCACTGGAGGAGGTGAAGCCGCCCCGCTCCCGGCCCGCCATGGGATGCCCGCCGATGTAGGCGAAGCCATGCTGCTCCGCCAAGGGGGCGATGGCCTCCACCACCACCCGCTTCACGCCGCACAGGTCCACCACAATGGCGGTTTTGGCAATTTGCGCCCCGTGGGCGCGGACCCACTCCACCGCCGCGCCGGGGCGGATGGCAATTAAAATGAGATCGCACAGGGGCAGGCTGTCCTCCGCCAGCGTTCCGTCAATGGCGCCGCACATCCGGGCCAGGGTCATGGTCTCGGCGTCCAGGTCCATCCCGTAGACGGTGTGGCCCGTGCGGGCTTTGACGCTCTTGGCCATGGAGCCGCCGATGAGCCCCAGGCCGACGATTCCAACGTTCATAGCATCAGCCCTCCAGGGATTTCACGGCGGCGTGCAGGGCCAGCAGCTTTTTGGCCAGAGGGTCGAAGTCCTCGGGCTTTAGGGACTGGGGGCCGTCGCACAGGGCGTGGGCGGGGTCGTTGTGGACCTCGATCTGGAGGCCGTCGGCTCCTGTGGCCACAGCGCCCATGGCCATGGGTTCCACCAGCCAGCTCTTGCCGGTGGCGTGGCTGGGGTCGATGATGACCGGCAGATGGGTCAGCCGCCGCAGCACGGGAATGGCCGCCAGGTCCAGGGTGTTGCGGGTGTAGTGCTCAAAGGTGCGGATGCCCCGCTCGCAGAGAATGACGTTTTCATTGCCGCCGGACATGACGTACTCGGCGCTCATGAGCCACTCCTCATAGGTGGCGGACATTCCCCGTTTGATCATCACGGGCCGGTCCTGGTGGCCGACGGCCTTCAGGAGGTCAAAGTTCTGCATGTTTCTGGCGCCGATCTGGATGATGTCCACATCCTTGAAAAGGGGCAGCTGGCTGAGGTCCATCAGCTCGGTGACGATGGGCAGGCCCGTCTCCTGCCGGGCGACTTTCAGGTACTCCAGTCCCTTGGCGCCCAGGCCCTGGAAGGCGTAGGGCGAGGTGCGGGGCTTGAAGGCGCCGCCCCGGAGCATGGTGGCGCCGCTCTGCTTCACCGCCTTGGCAATGGCCACCACCTGTTCCTCGCTCTCCACGGAGCAGGGACCGGCCATGATGGTCAGGGTGCCGCCGCCGATCTGGGTGCTGCCCACGGGAATGACCGTGTCCTCCGGGTGGAATTTCCGGTTGGCGTTTTTGTAGGGCTCCTGAACCCGCTTGACGTCCTCCACGATGTCCAAGGCGGCGATGAGGTCGATGTCCAGCTTGGACGTGTCGCCCACCAGTCCCAGGATGGTGTGAGCCTCGCCGATGCTGGTGTGGATGATGATCCCCTTTTCCTGGAGCCAGTTGATCAGGCTCTCCAGCTGTTCGCGGTTGGGGTCGTGCTTCAAAATGACAATCATGGCGGTCTCCTCCTAAAAAATTCAGGTTCGGAATATACAAAAAGCTCCGCAGCCGGTCCGGCCGCGGAGCATCATGTACGAATGGTTCCAACAAAACCAAAGATTACACGCGCACGCTTTCAGCCAAACCCAAATAAGCCTTACCATAAAAATAGGTAAAGCTAAAATAGCGGTATTCAGCGTTGCGGGCGATGTTGATCATGTCGGGTATCCCTTTCCGATCTGGAATATAACAAAGAATAGCACGATGAGGGGGAAATGAAAATAGAAAACCTGCACAAAAGCGGCGAAGAATCGGAGAAAAAACTGTGAATATCGGACAAGCTCAGGCGGAGGCCGGCAGACAGGCAGCCATCAGAAGGAGGTTGGCCTCCAGAATGTACCGCGCGTCCTGGTTCACATCCGCCTGGGTTTCCATGTAGCGGCGGTGGAGTTCGTCAATGGCCAGGGTCAGATCCTGGCGGGCCCGCTCCAGCCGCAGGGTGCGGTTCCGGAGGTACTCCGCCAGATACACCCGCAGGGCGTCCTCATACGCACGGTGGGCAATGAGGCTGTCGGGGTAGTTCTCATTGTGGGGGAAGGTAAAGGCGTCGGCCAGATAGTGGGTCAGCTTGCCCAGGGTATAGTACTGCCAGATGCTCCAGCGGGTCCGCTGCTGGAGCCGCCGGATGTGGTTGTTTATGTAGGCCTGGGAGTTGGAGAAGTTGTGTCCCCGGAACTTATAGGCCCGCAGGGAGCCCTTTAGGTAGGTCAGGGGGTTGCAGTCCGGCTGGAAGGAGCCAAAGAGAAATGCCCACTCGTACCGCCGGGCCTGGAATCCGTGTTTGTACTCCAGCAGGGTGGAGGCCAGAAGCTTGTGACTGCGTTTTTTCACTGAGGCACCTCCGGGTTTTGGATTTCAGCGGGTATCAGTATACCACAGGGCGTCCGTGGACGCAAGGAAAAATTTTGGACTTTTTGGAGGAAAACGGAGGAACAGGGAACGCCTGGAAGGGGGCGCCCGCCTCCCCGCAAAAAAATTCCGCCCCGGCGGAGGGCGGGACGGAATTTTATGGCTCAGACAGAGAACAGCAGCTGGCTGTACACGGGCATGGGCCAGTACTCGGAGGCGGTGAGGATCTCCAGGACGTCCACAGACTCCCGGGCTTCGGCCATGTCGGGGAGGAGGGTGTCGTGGCAGTAGCGCATGGCCTCCTCCGCACCGGCGGGCATGTCCTCCAGATCCGAGGCCAGGACGCGGCACTGTTCCATCAGATCATCGGTGATTTTGGCGACGCCCTTGGCGGTGTTGACCTCATAGGCGCAGGGGACGTCCAGCCGTTTTTTGCTGTCCGCCCGGGCGCAGAGGTCGGCGGCGTACCGGGAGACGGCGGGGAGAATGTCGTGGCGGATCATGTCGACCATGGTCTTGGTCTCGATGGAGACGACGGTGGCGTAGTTCTCCACGTGGATCTCGTACCGGGCCCGGACCTCCGCCTCGGTGTAAATGCCGTGCTTGACAAAGAGATGGATGTTCTTGGGGGCGATATAGGCGGGCAGGGCGTCGGCGGTGGATTTGAGGTTGCACAGCCCCCGTCTCTCCGCCTCCTGGAGCCAGGCGTCGTCATAGCCATTGCCGTTGAAGATGATTCGCTGATGTTCGGTGAAGGTCTTCTTCACCAGGGAATGCAGGGCGGACTGGAAATCCTCCGCCTGTTCCAGGTGGTTGGCGAACTGCTCCAGCTCTTCGGCCATGATGGTGTTCAGGGCGATGTTGGGCCCGGAGGCGGACAGGGAGGAGCCCGGCATCCGGAATTCGAACTTGTTGCCGGTGAAGGCCATGGGGGAGGTGCGGTTGCGGTCGGTGTTGTCCTGGCGGATGGCGGGCAGCACATCCACGCCGATCTTCAGCATTTTCTTCTCGGCGTCGGTGTAGTGAGTGTCGTGGATAATGGACTCCACCACGGCGTTGAGCTCGTCTCCCAGGAAGATGGAGAGGACGGCGGGGGGCGCCTCCTGGGCGCCCAGGCGGTGGTCGTTGCCGGCGGTGGCCACGGTGGTCCGCAAAAAGTCCTGGTACTCGTCCACGCCCTTGATGAAGGCCGCCAGAAACAGCAGGAACCGGGCGTTCTGGCTGGGGGTGGAGCCGGGTTTGAAGAGATTGCGGCCGGTGTCGGTGCCCAGGGACCAGTTGTCGTGCTTGCCGGAGCCGTTGACGCCGGCGAAGGGCTTTTCGTGGAGGAGGCACACCAGGCCGTGGCGGTCCGCCACCTTCTTCATCACCTCCATGACCAGCTGGTTCTGGTCGCAGGCGGTGTTGGCGTCGGTGTAGAGGGGGGCCATCTCGTGCTGGGAGGGGGCCACCTCGTTGTGCTTGGTCTTGGATGGGACGCCCAGGGCCCAGAGGGTCTCATCCAGGTCCTTCATGTAGGCGGCCACCCGGGGCTTGATAGCGCCGAAGTAGTGGTCCTCCAGCTCCTGGCCCCGGGGGGGCTTGGCGCCGAAGAGGGTGCGCCCCGTCATGCGCAGGTCCTTGCGCCGGTTGTAGAGGTCCTTGTCGATGAGGAAATACTCCTGCTCCGCGCCCACCTGGGCGGTGACCCGGCGGGTGTCGTGGTCGCCGAAGAGGCGCAGGATGCGGAGGGCCTGGCGGCTCACCTCGTCCATGGACCGCAGGAGGGGTGTTTTCTTGTCCAGGGCGTGGCCGGAGTAGGAGCAGAAGATGGTGGGGATGCAGAGGGAGCCCTCCTTGATAAAGGCGAAGGAGGTGGGGTCCCAGGCGGTGTAGCCCCGGGCCTCAAAGGTGGCCCGCAGGCCGCCGGAGGGGAAGGAGGAGGCGTCCGGCTCGCCCCGGACCAGCTCCTTGCCGGAGAACTCCATGATAATCCTGCCGCCGCCGGCGGGGGTGATGAAGCTGTCGTGCTTTTCAGCGGTGACGCCGGTCATGGGCTGAAACCAGTGCGTGAAGTGCGTGGCGCCCCGCTCCACAGCCCAATGCTTCATGGCCTCGGCGATCTCGTTGGCGGTGGAGATGTCCAGGGAGGTGCCCTCGGTGACGCAGGTCTTCCACGCGCCGTAGGACGCGGAGGACAGGCGCTCCTTCATGGTCCACTCGTTGAAGACCTGGCTGCCGAAGAGTTCGGGCAGATGCAGCTTTGCTTCCATAGTTGTTCCTCCTATCACATATCAGCCAAATGGTTTGGCGTAAAAATCGGTGGCGCTGTCCCGGGGCGGGGCTCTCCCGCCCCGGGAGCTGAACTTGTACGTGCCGGTTTTGGGGCGGCACTTCCCCCTGCGGGAGCTGCGCTCCGTACAGGCTATCTCCCTCTCCCGTCAGTCTCCGCTGGCGCCGTAGTTGCTGAGGGCCCGGGCGGAGGGGTCGTCCACATCGCAGCCCGCCCAGGACCGGTTGGGCATCCAGAAATCCGGGATCATCCCGGCCTGGCCGGGGTAGTGCCGCTCAAAGATCTCCCGGTACAGAAGACTCTCCTTGGTAAAGGGCGGGCAGTGGTAGTCGTATTTGTGCCGCGCCGCCTCAAATGCCGCGTCGGTGTAGGTCTCCTCCGCGTAGGCCTTCAAATCGTCCACCATGGAGTGGCCCACGGCGTCGGAGAAGGCGGCCTTCTGCCGCCAGAGGATGTGCTCCGGCAGGAGATGATCTCCCTCAAAGGCGTGGCGCAGCAGGTACTTGCCCATGCTGTAGGTGTTCATCTTCATGGCGGGATCGATGGACATGACGTATCTCACGAAGTCCAGGTCCCCGAAGGGCACCCGGGCCTCCAGGGAGTTGACGGAGATGCTGCGGTCCGCCCGCAGGACGTCGTACATGTAGATCTCGTCCACCCGCTTTTTGGCCTCGGCCTGGAAGGCCTCCGCGTCGGGGGCAAAGTCGGTGTATTTATAGCCGAAGAGCTCGTCGCTGATCTCACCGGTGAGGATTACCCGGATGTCCGTCCGCTCATGAATGGCCTTGCAGCACAGGTACATGCCCATGCTGGCACGGATGGTGGTGATGTCCCAGGTGCCAAGCAGCGCGATGAGGCCGTCCAGGGAGCTTAGCACCTGCTGCCGGGTCATGATGACCTCCGTGTGGTCCGCGCCGATGAAGTCCGCGGTCTCCCGGGCGTACTTCAGGTCGATGGCGTCGGTGTCCATGCCGATGGCGAAGGTGCGGATCTTCCTCCCCAGCACGATGGCGCTGATGGCGCACACCAGGGAGGAGTCCAGCCCGCCGGAGAGGAGAAAGCCCACCGGTGCGTCGGCGTCCAGCCGCTTGTCCACGGCGGCGAGAAGGCGGTTGCGGATGCCCCGGCACACGGTCTCCAGATCGTCCTTACAATAGGACTGGACCGTGGTGAGGTCGGCGTAGCGGACGAACTTGCCGCAGGCGTAGTAGTGCCCCGGCGGGAAGGGGTGGATCTCCTGACAGAGTCCCACCAGGTTCTTGGCCTCGCTGGCGAAGACCATGGCGCCGGCTGGGTCCGTCCCGTAGAACAGGGGGCGGATGCCGATGGGGTCCCGGGCGGCGATGAGGGAATCCGCGGACGCGTCATAGATCACCAGGGCGAACTCCGCGTCCAGCCGGGAGAACATCTCCAGGCCGTACTCGTGGAACAGGGGGAGCAGCACCTCGCAGTCGCTGCCGCTGCGGAAGCGGTAGCCCTTTTCCTCCAGCTGCCGCCGCAGGGGGCGGAAGCCGTAGATCTCGCCGTTGCAGACCGCGTAGTCCCCGTCCAGAGTGAAGGGCTGCATCCCCGCCTCCGTGAGGCCCATGATGGAGAGCCGCTGGAAGCAGAGCCAGCCGGAGGGGGTTTCCACAATTCGGCTCATATCCGGGCCCCGGGAGGTTGTGCGGTCCAGAAAGGGGGCGATCTCCTGCCGGGTCAGCGTCTTTTGGGAGAATCCCATGATCGTACACATAAGCGCACCTCCTAGATAAAATAAAACGCAGCTATATCCTAAAATTTTAGGACGAATAGCTGCTATCCGCGGTGCCACCTAATTTGCCTCCCAATGGGACGCCACCTCTTCAAGGCTCCAACAAGCCCGCGTGATGTAACGGTCACGAATCGTCGCGCTTACTGGCGGGAGGTCCCGCGTTCAGGTTGCGGCTACGGAGTGTTCTTCCCGCAGATTCTTTGGTACGGGGTTTCCACCATCCCCCGCTCACTGGCCCGGAACGTCCGCGGTACTTTTCTCCATCAACGCCTTGGTGATGTTCAATTGATGGTTGCAGTTTATCACTGCAGAGGGACCTTTGTCAACGTCAAAACAAACAAAATCCAAAACCAATTTCCCGCAACCTTTTTGACGTTTAAAAATAAAGCGGCGGCCGGCGGCTGTTCCCAAAACGGGACAGCCGCCGGCCGCCAAAGGCGCTTACAGGTTGATCTCCGGCTTTTCCCGGGAGGACTCCGCCAGCAGGGGCCGGACCTGAGCCAGGAGGGCGTCCACCTGCTGGGGGCACCGGCCGATGTAGAGCGCCGGGTCCAGCAGGCCGGCCATCTCCGGCTCCGTCATGCCAAAGGCCGGCTCCGCCGCCAGGCGCGCCAGCAGGTCGCAGGGCTCGCCCTCCTTCATTTTGGCGGTGGCGGCCATGGAGCAGGCGCGGATGATCTCGTGGAGCGCCTGCCGGTCGCCGCCCCGTTTGACTCCCTCCATCATCAGGTTCTCTGTGGCGATGAAGGGCAGGTACTCCCGGCAGGCGCGGTCCACCACCTTCTCGTTGACGTGGAGACCGTCGGTGACGTTCTGGCAGAGGCGGAGGATGGCGTCGGCGCAGAGGAAGCCCTCCGGCATGGAGATGCGGCGGCCCGCGGAGTCGTCCAGCGTCCGCTCCAGCCACTGGGCGGAGGCGGTCATCGGCGCGTTCATGGCGTCGGCCATGAGATAGCGGCTCAGAGAGCAGATCCGCTCGGAGCGCATGGGATTACGCTTGTAGGCCATGGCGGAGGAGCCGATCTGATTTTTCTCAAAGGGCTCCTCCACCTGCCGGTCGTGCTGGAGCAGGCGGATGTCATTGGCCATTCGATAGGCGCTCTGAGCCACGGAGCTCAGGCAGTTCAGAATGCGGCTGTCCACCTTTCGGGGGTAGGTCTGGCCGCAGACGGCAAAGCACTTTTCAAAGCCGAACTCCCGGGAGACCTGCCGGTTCAGCTCCTCCACCTTGGCCCCGTCGCCCTCGAAGAGCTCCAGGAAACTGGCCTCAGTGCCGGTGGTGCCCCGGCAGCCCCGGAATTTCAGCGTGCCCAGCACAAAGTCCAGTTCCTCCAGGTCGCTGAGGAAATCCTGCATCCAAAGGGCGGCCCGCTTGCCAACGGTCACCAGCTGGGCGGGCTGGTAGTGGGTGTAGCCCAGGGTGGGGGTGGCCTTGTAGGTTTCGGCGAACTGGGCGAGATTGGCCAGCACGGCGATCAGCTCCCCCCGGAGGTACCGCAGGCCCTCCCGGTAGAGGATCAGGTCCGCGTTGTCGGTGACATAGCAGCTGGTGGCGCCCAGGTGGATGATGCCGGCGGCGGAGGGAGCGGCCTTGCCGTAGGTGTAGACATGGGCCATGACGTCGTGGCGGACCTCTTTTTCCCGCTGCGCCGCCATGTCGAAGTCGATGTCGGAGATGTGGGCCTCCAGCTCCGCCACCTGCTCCGCGGTGACGGGCAGACCCAGATTGTGCTCCGCCCGGGCCAGGGCCACCCACAGCCTCCGCCAGGTCTGAATGCGCTCCTGGGCGGAGAAGAGGCGCAGCATAAACTCCGACGCGTACCGGGAGGAGAGGGGAGATTCGTAACGGTCTTTCATAGACACCTCCAATTTGAGAAAACAGAGCTCAGGTCAATTGCCGGGGAAGGCCTCCAAAGAGCCCCATATGGGCATCCTCCGGCTTATCGCAGAATAATGGCCTCCCGCTCCGGACCCACGGACACATAGCCGATGCGGCAGCCAATGGCCTTTTCCACGTACTCCACGTAGTCCCGGGCGGCCTGGGGCAGGTCCTCCCATCTCCGCACGCCGGAGATGTCGCACTTCCAGCCGGGCATGGAGGTCTCCACCGGCTTGGCGTCCGGCAGGACGGAGGGGAAGGGGAACCGGTCTGTCTCCTGGCCGTTCAGCTCATAGCGGGCGCAGATGGGAATCTCGTCTAAGTAGCTCAGCACGTCCAGCTTGGTCAGGGCGATATTGGTTGCGCCCTGGCACTCCACGCCGTAGCGGGTGGCCACGATGTCGATGGGGCCCACCCGGCGGGGACGGCCGGTCTTGGCGCCGTACTCGTTTCCCGCCTCCCGGAGCTTCTCCGCCTTCTCGCCGAACCACTCGCAGGTGAAGGGCCCCTCTCCCACGCAGGAGGAATAGGCCTTTACCACGCCCACGATCTCGTCAATTCTGGCGGAGGGCAGGCCGGAGCCCACCGGGGCATAGGCGGCGATGGCGTTGGAGGAGGTGGTATAGGGGTAGATACCGTAGTCCAGGTCCCGCAGGGAACCCAGCTGGGCCTCAAAGAGGATCTTCTTCCCCGCCCCCTGGGCCTGGCGCAAAAACGCGCCGGTGTCGCAGACAAAGGGCTTGATCTTCTGGCCGAAGTCGGCAAACCAGGCCCGCAGGTCCTCCATGGTATAGGGCCTCGCGCCGTAAACCCGCTCCAGGGTCAGGTTCTTCCACTCCAGAATGCCCTCCAGGTGCTCCCAGAGCTTATCCGGGTAGTTGAGCTCCCCGGCCATGACGGTTTTTTTCTGGTATTTGTCGGAGTAAAAGGGGGCGATGCCCTGTTTGGTGGAGCCGTACTTCCTGTCGGCGAGACGGGCCTCCTCCAGGCTGTCCAGATCCCGGTGCCAGGGCAGCAGGAGACTGGCCCGGTCGCTGATCTTCAGATTCTCCGGGGTGAGGGCCACGCCCTTGGACACCACGTCCTGCATCTCCGTCCACAGGCTCTCGCAGTCCACGGCCACGCCGTTGCCCAGGATGTTCACCACGCCCTCCCGGAAGATGCCGGAGGGCAGCAGGTGCAGGGC
>CAJUDV010000043.1 GCA_910585385.1 uncultured Oscillibacter sp.
TTCGCTCCCCTAAAATTTTTCTATTTTAGGGCTTGACTTTTGTTTGCAGGACTCCACTCTGTGCCTCAAAAGATCGGTTTCCCATGGGACAGGGCCTTTAAAATTCCGCGTCAGCCCGCCTTTTACAGCAGCGTAATTCCGGCCTGTTCGCACTTCTCCACGGTCTCCCGGTCCCACAGGCTGGCCTGGACCTCGCCGATATGGCAGGTGCCCAGCAGCAGCATGCAGAGCCGGGACTGGCCGATGCCGCCGCCCATGGACTGGGGCAGCTGGCCGTTGAGGAGCATCTGGTGGAAGGGCAGCTGACGGCGGTGGTCGCAGCCGGCGGCGGTGAGCTGGCGGTCCAAGGCCGCGGCGTCCACCCGGATGCCCATGGAGGAGATCTCAAACTGGCTCCGGAGCACCGGGTTCCACATGAGAATATCGCCGTTGAGCTCCCAGTCGTCATAGTCCGGAGCACGGCCGTCGTGCCTGCCGCCGGAGGCCAGGGTCTTGCCGATCTGCATCAGGAACACGGTGCGGTGTTCCTCACAGATGGCATGCTCCCGCTGGGAGGGGGTGAGGTGGGGGTAACGGTCCTCCAGCTCCTGGGTGGTGATGAAGTACACTTTCCGCTCGGGACGGAAGGTGAGGACGGGATAGGCGTTCCGCAGAGCCGTGGCGGTGTCGCAGATGCAGCCAACAATGTCGCGCACCGTGTCCTTCAAATACGGAGTGGTGCGGTCGGCGGGAGAGATGTGCTTCTCCCAGTCCCACTGGTCCACGTAGACGGAGTGGATGTTGTCCAGCTCCTCGTCCCGGCGGATGGCGTTCATGTCGGTGTACAGCCCGGTACTCTCCTTGAACTCATACCGTTTCAGGGCCAGGCGCTTCCACTTGGCCAGGGAGTGGACTACCTGGCCCTCGGTTCCAACATCTGGAATGTCGAAGGACACGGGACGCTCCACGCCGTTGAGGTCGTCATTTAAACCGGTGGCGCCGTCCACAAACAGGGGGGCGGAGACCCGGTGCAGGTTCAGCCGCACGGTGAGGTTGTGCTGGAAGTCCGCGTGGATCAGCTCAATGGCCCGCTGGAGCTCGTTGTTGGTCAGAGGCATTTTGTAGCCGGCGGGGATGGTGAGTTTGCTCATGTGATGAAACCAGTCCTTTATATAGATTTGGGGATGATACGAGGTCTAAAGGAAGAGCGCGGCGACCGCCGGGGTGACATAGGCCTCCACACAGGAGGCGATCAGCAGAAGGGGCACCAGCACCCATAGCAGCATCTGGGAGGCCAGAGTCATGCAGGACCACAGCGAACGGGCGCTCTGGTCCTTCCGGCAGCGGCGGCTCAGCTGTCCGCAGATGTACAGCCCCGTGCCGAAGGCCAGGAACAGCGCCGGCAGCTCCAATACTCCGTGGGGGAGCAGGGCGGCCAAATAGGCCAGGAGGGAGATCTCCTCCGCGGCGTACCACGACGCCATCACCCCCAGCATCATGGCGTTGACGCCCAAGGCCAGGGCGGGCAGCTGGATGAAGGGGAGCAGGCCGTAGAGCATGATAAAGGCGGCGGCCTCCACGTTGTTGAGAAACAGCGCCAGAACGGAGATTTTTCCGCTCCCCCCGGAGAGGTTCTTGCTGTTCAGGGTGGAGAACATCATCTCCACCAGCTTTGCCCGCAGGTCCGGAAAGACAGCGCAAACGGCGAAGAACAGCGCCCAGATGGTGACAAAGGCGATGGCGGAGCGTTTCACTTCCTCTTTCAGCCCGTCTCTCCAGGCCTCTGGGAGGCCGTTCAGCGGGGAATAGGGGACGTTGTCGTTCATGCCGTCAGCTTCTCAAGCCCCGCCCGCAGGCGGCGCAGGGCCTCCTCCCGGCCCAGAATGCGGCAGATCTCCACCGCCCCGCCGGGAGTTACCAGCTTGCCGGCGGCGGCAATGCGGACGGGCCACATCAACGCGGCGTTTTTCACACCCAGGGACTCCGCCAGGGCGATGAGACAGTCGTGGATGCTGTCCTGGGTCCAGTCCGTCAGAGCGGTCAACGCGGGGATGGCGGCTTCCAGCATCTCCTTGCAGATCTCCGGGTTGGTCTTGGACTTCTTGTTGGTGAAGAACTCAACGCCGTAGTCCGGCACCGCGTCGAAGAAATCCACCTTCTCGGGGATGTCCGTCAGCTTTTCGCACCGGGCTTGGAGCAGGGCGGCCACGGCAGAGATGTCGATAGCGGGGTTTTTCACCGTCTCCCGAATATAGGGCTCCGCCACCTTGGCAAACTCCGCCGGGGGAAGGGCCCGGAGATAGGTGGCGTTGAAGTAGTCCAGCTTGGCCATGTCGAAGATGGCGGGGGATTTGGAGATGCCGGCGATGTCAAAGGCGTCCACCAGCTCCTCCAGGGTGAAGATCTCCTGTTCGCTGCGCGCGCCCTTGGGGGCCCAGCCCAGTAGGGCCACATAGTTCAGCACGGCGGGGGTCAGGTAGCCGCCGGCGATCAGGTCCTCATAGGAGGGGTCCCCGTGGCGCTTGGACATCTTGTTGTGCTGGTCCCGCATGACGGGGGAGCAGTGGACGTAGGTGGGAATGTCCCAGCCAAAGGCCTCGTACAGCAGATTATATTTGGGCGCGGAGCTGAGGTATTCACTGCCCCGCACCACATGGGTGATCCCCATCAGATGGTCGTCCACCACATTGGCGAAGTTGTAGGTGGGCAGGCCGTCCCGCTTCAGCAGAACCTGGTCGTCCAGGGTATTGTTCTCCACGGTGATGTCGCCGAAGCTGACATCATGGAAGGTGGTGGTTCCCTCCTGGGGGATGCGCTGGCGGATGACATAGGGCCTGCCGGCGTCCAGATTGGCCTGAATCTCTTCCGGAGACAGATTCCGGCAGGGATCGGCGGCCCGGTCGAAGCTGCAGGAGTTTTCCTCCGACTCGGTCTTTTCACAGAAGCAGTAATAGGCCGATCCCCGCTCCACCAGCAGGTGGGCGTATTTGCCGTAGAGGTCTCGCCGCTCCGACTGGATATAGGGGCCCACGGGGCCGCCCGTATCAGGGCCCTCGTCATGGGTCAGGCCGCACTGGCGCATGGTGCGGTAAATAACGTCAGTGGCGCCCTCCACCAGGCGGCCCTGGTCTGTGTCCTCAATGCGGAGGATAAACGTGCCGCCGGCATGGCGGGCGATGAGCCAGGTGTACAGTGCGGTGCGCAGGTTGCCCACATGCATATAGCCGGTGGGGGATGGCGCGAAGCGGGTGCGGACCTTCCCCTTGGGGATTCGGGCCTCCATCTCCTCAAAAAAAGCGTGGTCAAGAGCCATAAAAATACCTCCGTGTGGCAGTGAGTAAAATTTTACAACTAGCATTATGGCCGTTTCAGAGGCAAATGTCAAGGAGGCGGGCAGTAATATTGATGATACAGAAAAATTATGTACAAAATCCAAAGCGGCGCTTGGGTCTTGCTTGATAAATGGCGGAATGCCCAACGGCGAGAGATTTTTTCGCCAATCAAGGCGGTTTGACGCAGCCATACTTTGTGTATGGCAAGGAAAATCAACGCAGAGCGGCGGAAAAAGGTCCGTCGTTTGGGCGTTTTGACATTTTTCAAACAAGGCCTAAAGAAAAATCAGACGGGGGAAGGGACGGTAAATGATTGCCTAACGGAAAAAAAGGTGGTATACTATCGTCTTAAGATCGTCTTATGTCAGTCTGCCCCCGGTGGTTTTCTCTCCGGCGGCATTAAACAGCGAGGTGCGAATATGGAAAATCAAGAGCGGAAGAAGAGAGTGTTCAGCGGCATTCAGCCCAGCGGCGATCTAACCCTGGGCTCCTATATGGGCGCGATCAAAAACTGGGTGACGATGCAGGACGAGTATGACTGCTTGTACTGTGTCGTGGATCTGCACGCCATTACCGTGCGGCAGAACCCCTCGGACCTGCGGCGCAGGGCGTTGGAGCAGCTGGCCCAGTATCTCGCCTGCGGTCTGGACCCGGAGAAGAGTATCCTGTTCGTTCAGAGCCATGTGCCGCAGCACGCGGAGCTGGGATGGATTTTGGGCTGTTATACCCAGTTCGGCGAGCTGAGCCGCATGACCCAGTTCAAGCAGAAGTCCCAGCAGCACGCCGACAACATCACCGCCGGCCTCTTCACCTACCCGGTGCTGATGGCGGCGGACATCCTGCTCTACCAGGCGGATTACGTGCCGGTGGGGGAGGACCAGCGGCAGCACGTGGAACTGTGCCGGGACATCGCGCAGCGGTTCAACGGTGTGTACAGCGATACCTTTGTTCTGCCGGAGGCGTTTATTCAGCGGGTGGACCAGGGCGCTCGAATCATGAGCCTGACCAATCCCATGAATAAGATGAGCAAGTCCGACCCTGAGGGCTGTGTGAATCTGATGGACCCGCCGGAGGTGATTCAGCGGAAGTTCAAGCGGGCGGTCACGGACAGCGAGACCAGCGTCCGCTATGACAAGGAGAACAAGCCCGGCGTATCCAATCTGCTGACCATCTACTGCGCGGCTGCGGGAAAGAGCCTGGAGGAGGCCCAGGAGGTCTTTGCGGAGCAGGGCTACGGCGTCTTTAAGCCCGCCGTGGGAGACGCGGTGATTGAGCTGCTGCGCCCCATGCGGGAGGAGGCCTCCCGTCTGCTGAAAGATAAGGCGTATCTGGAGGGCGTCTACCGGGAGGGTGCCCAGCGGGCCGGCCGCCTGGCCCAGCGGACGCTGAGTAAGGTCCACCGCAAGGTCGGCTTTATCGCCCGTTGAGAGAGGATCTGCCATGGCTTTTCAAACACAGTCGGTCGCCTATGTGGTGCTGGCCCTGCTGGCGGCCCTGGTGGTGAGCTTCCTGATGACCCCGGTGGTGAAGTCCTTCGCCTACAAGGTGGGCGCCATCGACGTGCCCAAGGACGACCGCCGGATGCACAAGAAGCCGATTCCCCGCCTGGGAGGGCTGGCCATCTTCTTTGGCTTCATGGTGAGTATCCTGCTCTTTGTGGAGATCACGCCGGAGATGCGCAGCATTCTCCTGGGTGCAGTGGTCATTGTGGTGCTGGGCGTGGTGGACGACATCATGGCCCTGCCCGCCATGCTGAAATTTGTGATCCAGATTGTGGCCGCCCTGATCCCCGCCCTGAGCGGCGTGGTGATTCAGGCCTTCTCCAACCCGAACATTTTTTCGGACAACCTCTACTGGGTTCTGGGCTGGCTGTCCATTCCCTTCACGGTGCTGTGGATCGTGGCCATTACCAATGCCGTGAACCTCATCGACGGTTTGGACGGTCTGGCGGACGGCGTGTCCGCCATCTCCGCCACCACGGTGCTGGTCATCGCCCTGATGGCCTCGGAGATCCAGGTGGCCATTGTCATGGCGGCGCTGGTGGGGGCCTGCGTGGGGTTCATGCCCTACAACCTGAACCCTGCCAAGATGTTTATGGGGGACACCGGAGCCACCTTCCTGGGCTATATTCTGGCCACCATGTCCATTCAGGGACTGTTCAAGTTCTATGCGGTGATTTCCTTCGCGGTGCCCTTTTTGATTCTGGGATTGCCCATCTTTGACACCGCCTTTGCCTTTATCCGCCGCATTGCCCACGGTCAGAGCCCCATGCACGCGGACCGGGGCCACATTCACCACCGGCTCATTGACATGGGGCTGAGTCAGAAACAGGCGGTGGCCACGCTGTATGTCATCTCCGCCATTTTGGGCCTCTCCGCCGTGGTGCTGACCACCGGCGGGGAGCAGAAGGCCATGCTGCTGTTCGCCGCCCTGTGCATTGTAGGGGCGGTGGCCGCCCGGGTGGTGTTTCCCAAAGAGCTCCGGGATGAGATTCAGGAGGAGCTGGAGGAGCTGAGAGACCACGGGCACCATGAGGAAGAAAAGAAAGACGAGGAGCTGTAAATGGATAAGCTGCGGATCATGAGCGTATTCGGTACCCGGCCGGAGGCCATCAAGATGTGTCCTTTGGTAAAGGAGCTGGCGTCCCGCCACGGAATTGAGAGCCTCTGCTGCGTCACCGCCCAGCACCGGCAGATGCTGGACAGCGTGCTGGAGGTCTTTGGCGTAAAGCCGGACTGGGATTTGGACATCATGACTCCCCGGCAGACCCTGTCCACCATCACCAGCAAGTGTCTCACCGGCATGGACGAGGCGCTGGAGGCGTTGAAGCCGGACATGGTGCTGGTCCACGGGGATACCTCCACCACCTTCGCCGGGGCCTTGTCCGCCTTCTACCATCAGATCCCCGTGGGCCATGTGGAGGCGGGGCTGCGGACATATGACAAGTATTCTCCCTTTCCGGAGGAGATGAACCGGCTGCTGGTCTCCGGCATCGCGGATCTGCACTTCTGCCCCACCGCCGGCAACCGGGAGAACCTGGTTCGGGAGGGACACACGGAAAATCTCTTCGTCACCGGCAACACGGTCATCGACGCCTTGAAGACCACCGTGCGGAAAGATTACCGCTTTGCCGCGGAGGAGCTGAACCGCCTGCCCTATGGAGAGCGGAAGATCATCCTGGTCACCTGCCACAGGCGGGAGAATTACGGCGAGCCTATGAGGAACATCATGCTGGCCCTGCGGCAGATCGCGGAGCAGCACCAGGATGTGGAGCTGGTGTACCCCGTTCACCTGAGCCCGGTGGTCCGGGAGGCGGTGGATCAGTATCTCCGGGGCGCGCCAAGGGTCCATCTGGTGGATCCGCTTCCCGCCGGGGAGATGCACAATCTGATGGCCCGCTGCTATTTGGTGCTGACGGACTCCGGAGGCATTCAGGAGGAGGCTCCCGCCCTGGGCAAGCCGGTTCTAGTGATGCGCCGGGAGACGGAGCGGCCTGAGGCTGTGGCCGCCGGTACTGTGAAGCTGGCCGGCGTGGTTCAGGACGACATCGTTACCATGGCAGAGCGGTTGATTTGCGACAAGGCTGCCTATGAGCGAATGGCCCACGCGGTCAATCCCTACGGCGACGGCCGGGCCTGCCGCCGTATTGCCGACGCAATTGAGTGGCGGCACGGGCTGCGGAAGGAGCGTCCGGAGGATTACCAGGCCTGACGAAAAGGGAGGGGGAGGACATGGATAAGCGGTGGCAAAGCCGGATTACAGTGGCCTTTTTGGCGGTTACCGTGCTGGTCATCGCGGCGATGCTCAGCGGCACACTGCACCGCACCTCCCGTATCACCCTGCCTGCCGCTGAGCAGGCGCCAGGGCAGGCCGCCGTGGGTGGAGACGCGCTGACGGTGGTGGAAGTGACGCCGGAGACCGTCCAGGCGGCTATCGCCACCCTCTCCAGGCCGCAGAAGTACAGCCGGACGGTGACGGTGGAGCAGCTCTGGAAGGGAGGAAGCGGCGCCTATGAGACGGCGGCGGCGGTCAGCGGAGGTTGGACCCGGACGGACCGGACGCTGCCTGGGGGACGGGTGCGCCACGCCCTCACCGACGGGGAGACCACCTATATTTGGTATGACAGTGAGACAGAGGTCTATGCCGCTGCGGCGGGGGGAATCTCCGCGGACAACGAGCAGACCATTCCCACCTACGAGGACATTTTGGATCTGCCGGTGGAGGCCATCGCCGCGGCGGATTACCGGACCATCTCCGGCGTCAACTGCATCTATGTGGAGACGGAGGAGGATTCGGAGGGATATGTCCTGCGGTATTGGGTCGGTGTGGAGACTGGGCTGCTGACAGTGTCGGAGCGGCTGCTGGACGGGGAACCGGTCTACCGCATGGCGGCCCTGGCGCCGGATCAGGACCTTCCCACTGAGGCGGATTTCACCCTGCCGGACGGTACGGTGGTTTTGGAAGAAGCATAGAAACCAGTCGGAGCATTTGCTCCGGCTGGTTTTATATAGTCAATGCAGTTGAAAAGAAGCGGCTGCCTCCTTTCAACTGCGGCGGCTATAAGATCAAAAGCAGTCCCAATGCCACCAGCAGCTCCTCATCCGCCTCCTCCCGGGAGAGAAAGAACAGCAGCCCCAGGAGCAGCAGATCCCCGGTGTCCACATGGTTCAGGTGAAATTGGTCCAGGATTTGCCGGAGAAAGCCGCTCAATCCGTCGGCGGTCTGCCGCGGTGGAGGCCGCCCGGAGCCTGACTGCGGAGGCGGTTCCTGTTTTGGCGGCGGGGGAGGGGCCGGACCGCCGGAGGGAGGGGGAGAGGGACCCGGAGGCGGCGGTGGGGCGTGGGGTTCCTCCTCCGGCATCCGGGTGTAGGTTCCGTTGTCGTTGCGGATATAGCGGTTATACATTCCTTACCCCTCCCATCCGGACAGGAACTTCTTTCCCAGGTGGAACAGCCGGGCCAGCTGAAGGGCCCGCTCCACTTTATCCTGTTTTTCCTCTTTTAAATAGGGCCGCAGGGCATAGAGCAGCTGACGGGCGTTGCTGTCCCGCTGGCCGCCCAGTTCCTGGACCAGGGGCAAGAGCCGGGTGAGGAGCTTGGGGTCCATCCCTCCGGCCAGGGAGGACAGAGAGGAGAACAGATCCCCTCCGCCCCCCGGAGAGGGTGGGGGCGGAGGTGCTGAAGACGGCTGTGGGGGAGGAGGAGATTCCGTCCCCGGTCCGGGCCCGGAGAGGGACTGGGCCAGCTGCATGATCTGGGACATGGCGTCCGGATTGGACAGGATACTGTTGAGCTTGTCGTCAAATTCCGCCATATCCTCCACCCCTTTACTGGATTACTTCTGGACCGCCTTATTGATCCGTTCCACCAGGTCGGCCCCACCGGGGCTTTGCATCACCTGGTTTACCATCTTTACCATCTCCTCGGGCCGCCCCCTGGCGGCGGACTGGACAGCCCGCTGCAAAGCGGCGCCCTGGTCTCCCTGGGTCAGCATCTGCATCAAGGCCTGCCCGTCCCGGGACTGCATCAGCGAGCGCAACATGGCGGGGTTGCTTTTCAGCTGGTTTACCAGCCGGGTGGTTTTGTCATCCATAAACGCATCCTCCAAACGGTGGTTTTTATCCAGTATATGAGGGAGGGCGCGAAAATGTGCCTGCGGAATCCGCAGGCACACCGTGAATATCTTGGGATGTATTTACTTTTGGGTCTTGGCTGTGTCGCAGTCCTTTGCCAGAGGACAGCCCTGGCACTTGGGAGACCGGGCGGTACAGGTGTCCCGGCCGAAGAGCACCATCCGGTGGCAGAAATTGTTGGACTCCACGGGAGGGATGGACTGCCGCAGCTGCTTTTCCACCTGGAGGGGGTCCTTGGAGCCGTCGGTGATCCCCAGCCGCCCGGTGATCCGGATACAGTGGGTGTCGCAGACGTAGCCCTCCTGGCCGAAGATGTCCCCCAAAATCAGGTTGGCGGTCTTGCGGCCCACGCCGGGGAGGCTGGTGAGCTCCTCCATGGTGTCGGGGACCTTGCCGCCGAAGTCGTCGATGAGCCGCCGGGCGCAGCCCACAATATCCCGGGCCTTGCCGTTGAAGAACCCGCAGGAGCGGATGTACTCGCCCACCTCCGCGGGGTCAGCCTCCGCGAAGCTCTCCAGGGTGGGGAAGCGGGCATACAGGGCGGGGGTCACCTGGTTGACCCGCGCGTCGGTACACTGGGCGGAGAGCCGCACGGCGAACAGCAGCTCGTAGTCCTTCTCATATTGCAGGGAGCACAGGGCGTCAGGGTAGATGCCCTTCAAAGTTTCAATAATGCGGTTCACCGCGGCTTTGGATTTCATACTCATCACCTCACGATGACAGGATACCACAAAATCCGACGGTTGGCGAGGAATTTTTTGAATTTTTTCACGCCAGATTGAAAGTCTGTGAAAAGGGGTGGAATCTGACTGGCCGATGTGGTATAATTCTCTATCACAGTCTATCGAGGAGGATGTGCATGAACAAAAAGATGATTTGCGGAATCCTGTTGACCGTTTTGGGGTTGATATATTCAGTAATCTGCTTTGTTTACACCCTCATGCATCCATGTGTCTACAACGGAATTGGCGGACTAATGGGGGCGTTCCTTGGAGCGGATACGCTGGTTCCATTTATTATTTCGACGGTTGTCATGTGTGCAGGCCTTTTGCTCTGCTTTATCGAAGCGTACCGGAAGCATTGATTTCCAGGACAGGAGGGAGGGTTTCCTATGCAGCGTCCCCTGGCGGATGAGATCCGCCCCCAGACACTGGACCAGGTGGTGGGTCAGCGACACATCCTGGCCCCCGGCGCGGTGCTCCGCCGCCTCATTGAAAGCGGAACCGACGCCAACATGGTCTTCTACGGTCCATCCGGCACCGGCAAGACCACCATCGCCAATATCATCGCGGAGCGGACGCGGAAAACCCTGTACCGCCTCAATGCCACCACGGCGTCCCTCCAGGACATTAAGGACATCATCAGCGACGTGGGGACTCTGCTGGCTCCCGGCGGCGTGCTGCTGTATCTGGACGAGATCCAGTACTTCAATAAAAAACAGCAGCAAAGCCTGCTGGAGTTCATGGAGAACGGCAAGCTGACCCTGATTGCCTCCACCACGGAGAATCCCTATTTCTACGTGTACAGCGCCCTGCTTAGCCGCAGCACGGTGTTTGAGTTCAAATCCGTCTCCCCGGCGGAGGCGGAACCCGCCATTCTGCGGGCGCTGGAGATTGAAAGAGAGCGCAGTCCCCTGCCGCTTGACTGGGAGGAGGGGGTCCCTCTTCACATCGCCACCGCCTGCGGCGGCGACGTAAGGAAGGCTGTCAACGCTGTGGAGCTCCTGTGCCAGGCGGCGGTGCCGGAGAGGGGGAACCTCCGTCTGACGCTGGCGGACGCCGCCCAGGTCTCCCAGCGCAGCGCCATGCGCTACGACAAGGGAGGCGATGCCATGTACGACATCGCCTCCGCCCTGATGAAGTCCCTCCGGGGCAGCGACCCTGATGCGGCGCTCCACTACCTGGCCCGTTTCCTGGAGGCCGGGGACCTGGTGACCCCTTGCCGGCGTCTGCTGTGCTCCGCCAGCGAGGATGTCGGGATGGCGTATCCCCAGGCTGTTGCCATCGTCAAGGCCTGTGTAGACACTGCCATGCAGCTGGGGCTCCCTGAGGCCCAGCTGCCCCTGGCCCAGGCAGCGGTGCTGCTGGCCACGGCCCCAAAGTCCAACAGTGTGATCGAGGGCATCGGCAGGGCCTGGGCGGATGTAAAAGCGGGCCGCACCGGGGACGTGCCCCGGCAGCTCCAAAACGTACACGCCGACACCACCGGCTTCGACAACCAACAGCACTACCTGTATCCCCACAATTTCATCGGCCATTGGGTGGACCAGCAGTACCTGCCGGATGCGCTCAAGGGAGTGGAATACTACAAATTTGGGGACAACAAGACGGAGCAGGCGGCAAAGGCCTATTGGGAAAAGCTCAAGGGGAAGGGGATGTGAACACCGTTTCCACCGGTTCTCTCTCATACCCAGGTGGGGAGTAGGTCCAGCGGTCCAGTTTTCCGTCGGTGATCTGGTACCGCAGAGGCTCCGGTTCCTCTGGGGACGGAAGCTTCTCAATGACCTGGAGCTTGATCTTCATCCGCTCCGGCCGGATGCTCTTGATGTACACGGACACGCCGTCTCCGGGGGTCAAATTCTCCCGGCTGTCTGCCAGACCGGAGAGGTTGGGGGCCAGCTCCACAAAGCTGCCGTAGTCTTTTACACTGCGGACGGTGCCCCGCACCGTCTCTCCCGGGGCGAAACGGCTGGCGTTCTCCATCCAGGTGCCCAGCAGTTCCCGCATGGTCATGGTGATCCGGCGGTGTTCCCGATCGAAAGACCGCACCGCCGCCAGAATTTTCTGTCCCTCCTGCAGCCGTGCGCCGGGATGGCCGATGCGGGAGACGGACATCAGCTCGATGGGCAGCATGGCGACAATGCCGCAGCCGATGTCCACAAAGGCCCCATAGGGTTCCAGCCGGGTCACCCGGCAGCTGAGGACCATTCCCGGCTCCAGATGCTCCATGAACCACGCCATGGCGGCTTCCTGGGCGGCCCGGCGGCTGAGGACGGCCTCCGGTGCGCCCTTTTTGTCGGCTTGGAGACGCAGGACTTTGAAGCAGGCCGGCTTGCCCACGCGGGAGAGAACGGCAATGTCCCTGCCGGCCCCGTTGATCCAGGGGGCGATGGCCTCCGGCCGTGAGATTTGGCCCGGAATTCCGTCCAGGTCCAGATGCAGAGTATGCCCGGCATCGCATCTCTGGACAGTGGCCTCTAAAATCGTACTCCGCTCCATGGCCTCCCGCAGGTCGGGAAGGGTGAGGCGGACGGGTGGGCGAAGGCCCTCTGGGAGGAACAGATTATTTTCCGGCATATTGATCGCATCCTATCTGCCGCCAGGCGCGGCGTTTTTGAATTAAGACAGTATATGCGAAAGCGATGACAGGAGGAACTCTATGGATTTGCGTCTGCATGACAAAGTGGAGCTGAAAAAACCACATCCCTGCGGGAGCACCCAGTGGGAGATCCTGCGGGTTGGCATGGACATCAAGCTGAAATGCCTGGGCTGTGGACATGAGCTGATGGTGCCCCGATCCAAGGCGGAGAAGAGCATCCGAAAAATCATGAGGGAAGGGGAGAGAACATGAGAGGAAAGATGAAGCGCGTAATGGCGCTGGCGCTGGTGGCGGTGCTGCTGCTGGCGCTGGTAGCCTCGGCGCTGATGCCCTTTGTGCGCTGACATATGCCGCCATAGAAAAAAGAGCCGCGAAAGCAGCTCTTTTTCATATCTTATTTTTTACATAAATGTACACAGCAGGATTGGCAGAAAGATGGCGGGTACCAGATTCATCACCTTGATCTTGGTCAAATTCAGCATGTTCAGGGCCAGCGCCACGATCAGCAGGGACCCCACGCAGGTCATCTCGGCGATAACCGCGTCTCCCAGCAAGGGGGAGAGAACGGAGGCCAGCAGGGAGATGCTGCCCTGGTACAGGAACAGCGCCACGGCGGAGAAGGCCACGCCGATTCCAAGGGAAGAGGCGAAGACGATGGCACTGATACCGTCCAGCAGGGATTTGGCCTGGAGCGTCTCATAGTTTCCCGTAAGGCCGTTTTCCAGCGCCCCCACAATGGCCATGGCTCCCACGCAGAAGAGGAGGCTGGCGGTGACAAAGCCCTCGGACACAGTGGCGCCTCCCTCGCCCCGAGTCAGGCGGGCTGTTTTTTTCTGCACCCAGTCGCCCAGGGACCGCATCCGCCGGTCCAGGTTCAAAAGCTCACCCACGATGGCGCCCGCCACCATGGAGAGGATGGCCGCCAGGGTGTTGTTTCCCTTTAAAGCGCCGCTGATGCCGATGTAGAGGACGCACAGGGCCACGCCGTTCATAATGATGCTCTGAAGCCGCTGGCCCAAGGCGGCGCTTCCGGTGGGCAGCCTGGAGGAAAAGCGGGCGGCCAGCCATTTCAGCAGCAGTCCCGCCGCGGAGCCGGCCAGAACTGCCAAGGCGTTGATGATGGTACCTGTCAGCATATGGGGTCTCTCTCTTTCTGTTCCAAAATGTCCCGCACCACTATGCTGCCCAGCAGCAGTCCCGCCGCGGCGGGGAGCCAGGGATTGCTGGCAGGGACGCTGCGCCGTCCCGGCGGGGGGGCTTCCAGCTGCTGGGAGGGGGCGGCCTGCTCCGGGCTGAACACCACCTTCTGGTGGAGGATGCCCCGGTTTCGCAGCTCTTTCCGCATCACTCGGGCCAAAGGACAGCCGTAGGTCTCGGATATATCCGCCATCCGCAGCAACGTGGGGTCCAGCTTGTTGCCGGTGCCCAGGGCCATGACCAGAGGAATATTCAGCCGTCGGGCGGTCTCCGCCAGGTCCAGCTTGCAGCTTACCAGGTCGATGGCGTCCACGATGTAGTCGTACCGGCATCCAGCGGGGAAGAAGAATTCCCGGTGGCCGGCGTCGTAGAGGCCGTGGATGGGGTGGAGAACCGCGTCCGGATGGATGTCCCGGATGCGGGCGGCCGCGGCCTCCGCCTTTGGCTGGCCCACGGTGGACCACAGCGCCTCCAGCTGACGGTTCAGATTGGTGACGGAGACGGTGTCGCTGTCCACCAGCGTCAGCTCCCCGATGCCGGAACGGGCCAGGCACTCGGCGGCGTAGCTGCCAACCCCTCCCAGACCGAAGACAATAACGTGGGCGGCGGAGAGCCTCCGCTGCCCCTTGCGGCCCCAGAGCATCTCATTGCGCAAAAACTGTTCCCGCATAAAAACCTCCAAAGGAAAGGGGACGGCACGCAGCCGTCCCCTTTGGTAGTTGCCGAAATCAGCCGACGTATTTCATGCCGGAATCGTTCTTCTCGATGGTGTGATCCTGGGTGAAGCCCATATACCACTCGTCCATCTCCGTGTTCGTCAGGTTGTCGCGGACCTGGACCTTCCAATAGGGTGTGCTCTGGCCCACAAAGTACATGATGTGGTAGCCGTAGTCCGTCTCCACGATGCCGCTGTCGCCGGGCTGGCGGCTGGCGTCAAAGCACCAGTCGTTGAAGGTGGGAACCATCTGGCCCTGATAGACCTCGGTGTAGATGCCGCCCTCAGCGGCGTTGCCGTCGGCGGAGTTCTCCCGGGCAAGGTCGGCAAAAGAGTCTTCAGTGGCGGCGCCGGACTGCCACTGGGCGTACAGCTCCTCGGCTTTTGCCTTGGCGTCGGCCCGCTTGGCGTCCACGTCGGCCTGATAGCCCTCGGCCTCGCTGGAGAGGGTGGTCTCCTCAGGGCGGATCAGCACATGGCGGATGTCTATGGTGTTGTACTCAGAACGGGACTTGCTGTGGAACAGGGCCACGGTGTAGGACGAGGAGTTCTCGATTACCTGCGTGTCGCCCTCCCGGCGGGCGTCGTCAAAGACCCAATCCAGAGTGGGGTTGCTGGCGTAGGAGGCGGTCTCTGGGTGGGAGTAGGTGACGCCGTTGTCCGGATCCGCCAGGGACTCCAGGCTGGCGCCGCCCTTGCAGGCGGCCAGGATTTCCTCGGCCTTGGCCTTGGCGGCCTCCATGGCGGCGGCGGTCTCCGCTTCGGTGGGCTCCACGGTGTTGCCCTCGGCGTCGGTGGTGGACTCGGCCATGCCGGAGACAGTGACGGACTCGTAGTTCACCCGGTCATAGCTGTTGCGGTCGGCATTGTAGGCGTCCTCCAGATCTGTGTCGGAGTAGACCAGGCTGTCCTGCTTGGCGTTGGCGTAGGCCTCGTACTGGAGGGTGGCCATCAGCCGCTGGCCATAGATCTTCTCCGTCATGAGGCTGCCCAGGCTGTTCTGGAGATAACGGTCCGCGGATACGCCGTTGGCTGAGGCAATGGCGCGGAGGTCCGCCATCTGGGCGTCATACTCCTCCTGCACGCTGGCGGGATACTGGAAGCCCTCTTCCTTGGCGGCCTTTAGAACAGACTGCACGGCGGCAATCTGCTCCAGAGCCTGGTCCGCGAAGTAATCCTTCCAGGTCTGGCCCGCGGCCTCAGCCTCCAGGCCCAGCATAGTGGCGTCGCCCTCGCTCAGGGTCTGGCTGGAGAGCGGCGCGCTGGAATTCAGGCTCAGCACACCGTAGGAGAGCATGGCGTAATTATTGTTGATGAAATTGCGGTAGACGTTCTGGTAGTGGAAGGTCACCTCGGCGGCGGTGTACTTCTGCCCGTCAATGGTGGCGGCGGTGGCGGTTTTCTGGATGATGTTGGTCTTCCAGACGATGACGGTGATGGCCACCAGCACGAATGCCACGGCGATGGCGCCGTAGAGGATGCTGCTGCGCTTTTCCTCCTTGCGCTGCTGCGCCTCACGGGCAGTCTTTGGGTCGGTCCAGCCGGTGCTGTTCAGCTCCTGACGGGATTTCTTTTCTCTAGATGCGCTCATTTGTTGTTTCAGTCCTCTCAAGTATTGGTGGTTCCTGCCGCTTTTACGGCCGGGATTTTACGCACTTGCATATTATACTGGATTCAAACGCATTGTGCAAGTGGAAATTCTAAACCTCTTAACGGATTTATGGGTTTTCGCGCCGAATCCGCCTTCGTGCCTCTAAAATCCGGCGGATCGCCTGCTCCGCGGCCTCCAGATTGCTGTCACACAGGACGGGCAGGAAGTCCGCCAGGGCCTCTGGCTCCATGTCCCACCAGCGGAGCTCCAGCAGGAGCGCGGTCAGCGTTTCGCTGAACCGCGATTTAATGAGCTGGGCGGGATTGCCGCCCACCACGGTGTAGGGCTCCACATTCTTTGCCACCACAGAGCAGGCGGCCACAATGGCACCGTCCCCGATGCGGACGCCGGGCATAATGACGCTCTCCCGGCCGATCCAAACGTCGTTTCCTATCACAGTGTCCCCCTTGAAGGGGAGCTGGGAGAGGTGGGGCGGGACGTTTTCCGTCCACGCGCCGCCAAAGACGCTGAAAGGATATGTGCTCACACTGCTGATGCGGTGGTTGGCGCTGCCCATGATGAACCGGGTGCCGCTGGCAATGGAGCAGAATTTGCCGATCATGAGACGGTCCTCAAACTCCGGGCAGTTGAAAAGCACGTTGTTTCGCTCAAAATCCAAGGGGGCCACGGGGTCGTCATAGTAGGTGTAGTCCCCCACGGAGATATTGGGAGCCGTAATCACATTTTTAATAAAGCAAGAGGTTTTGTACTCATTGGGAAAAATAACGCTGGGGTCCGGAATTCGTTTCATAAAAAATCTCCTTCTTATTGCGGTTTGTCTTCACCTCCAGAGAGAGTTTGGTCCTCCGACGCTATCGCCCGCATTTGACGCAGAATCCGCATCCGACGACCTCCTTTCATTTTTATCATAGACCGTCAGGCTGAAATCAGTCTGAAAGCATTTTTACACAACAAAACAGGGCAGTCACCTGCCCTGAAAAAGACGTACCCCGCGAAGGCCGTGTAGACCCGTTATAACCTGCACCTTTACGGACAGGTGGGTCGCCTCCAACGCGCTTTATCGCTTCCAACTTCCAGCCGCAGACGGCAGCCGGGAGGCCTGCGAACCACGCGCTGATCCGGCATCCCGTATAACGAAATGTGGGTTAAAAAAAGATCTATCACGAACCCCGCAGGGCAGTATTATCGTATCACACTCTTTGCCGGAACGCAAGGGGTTTATTCGCCGTCCTCCTGAAAGAAGCTCTCCATAAAAAGGTCGTACACCGCCTCCAGCTCCTCGTCGGAGTCCAGGGTGGAGAGGAGGTCCTCGCCGTCCTCATGGATGACCTTTAAAATGACCAGGCCGTTGTCCGGGTCGTTCTCGTTCTCCTCGGTCTCGGCGGGAAAGAAGGCCTGGTACATCTGGCCGTTGTGCTCCAATGCGTCGATAAACTCCAGCGCGATCTCGTTGCCGTAGATCGGAAGAGC
>CAJUDV010000044.1 GCA_910585385.1 uncultured Oscillibacter sp.
AGCACTGCCCTTGGAGAGGGGCTTAATAAACTACTACTCTATAATACAAGGAGGGACGCGTATGGAGACCCGTGTGGCTGTGATTGCCGTCATTGTCCGCCAGGGCGGCGCCGTGGCGGCGCTGAACGACCTGCTGCACCAGTACGCGGAGTATATTATCGGACGGATGGGAGTACCCTATCCGGCCAGGGGCGTGAATGTGATCAGCGTGGCCGTGGACGCCCCGGCGGACGTGATCTCGGCGCTGTCCGGCAAGCTGGGGCGGCTCCCCGGCGTAACCGCCAAGACGGTGTACGCGCCGGAGGCGGCGCTGGATTAAGAGCCTGGGAACGCCCTCACGACGGCCTTTTCCCGCCGCGTAAAATCTCCCGGTCCGACGAAAAAAATTCTCGTCCATAAATAAGAAAAGAGGCGCATATTATGAAACTCTGCCGAACCCTTTTGTCTTTATCCCTGGTCCTCCTGCTTCTCCTGTCCCTGGCCGCCTGCGGACGCAGGCCGGACGCGCCCTCCTCGGTTCCGGAGACCGCCGCGCCGGAGCCGGCGGACCCGGACGGTACGGCGGACGAGGTCTACCCCCTTCGGGTGGGCGCGCTGAAGGGCCCCACCGCCATGGGGCTGGTGGAGATGATGGAGCGGCGGGGGCCCGCAGCGTCCATCTATTTGTGGGACTTCGACCTGGCGGGCTCCGCCGACGAGCTGACCCCAAAGCTCATCAAAGGGGATCTGGACATCGCCTGCGTCCCCGCCAACCTGGCGGCGGTCCTCTATCAAAAGACAGAGGGCCAGGTCGTCACCCTGGCCGTCAACACCCTGGGGGTGCTCTACATCGTGGAGAACGGCGGGGAGACCATCCGGTCCATGGCGGATCTTGCGGGCAGGACCATCGTGGCCGCCGGGAAGGGGTCCACGCCGGAGTTCGGATTCCGCTATCTCCTGGAGCAAAACGGCCTGGACCCGGACAGGGACGTCAGCATCGACTGGAAGAGCGAGCACGCCGAGTGCGTGGCCGCTCTGGCGGCGGGGACGGCGGACATCGCCCTGCTGCCGCAGCCCTTTGTCACCGTGGCCCAGGGAAAGCTGGAAACCCTACGGGTGGCCCTGGACCTGACGGCGGAGTGGGACGCCCTGGCGGGCGGCTCCGCCATGGTCACCGGCGTGGCCGTGGCCCGGCGGGAATTGGTGGAGGAGCGCCCGGAGCTGGTGGACGTCTTCCTGCGGGAGTACGCCATTTCCGTGGACTGGGTGAACGAGAACCCCGCCGAGGCGGCGGAGCTGGTGGCGGCAAATGGCATCATCGAAAGTCCCGCCGTGGCGGAGAAGGCCCTGCCCAAATGCAACATCGTCTGCCTCACCGGGCAGGAGATGTACGAGAAGCTCTCCGGTTACCTCCAGGTCCTGGCGGAGGCGAATCCGGAGGCCGTGGGCGGTGAGCTGCCCCGGGACGACTTCTACTATGGCGCCTCCTAGGGGGACCCTCCGCCTCTGGGCGGCTGTCTTTTGGCTGGCGGTGTGGCAGCTGGCCGCCATGGGATTGGCGGCGGCCTATCCCCATGGGGACCTGCTGCTGGCATCCCCTCTCTCGTCCCTTGCGCGGCTGGGGGAGCTGGCTGTCACTGCCGTTTTCTGGCGGGCTGTGGGCTGGTCCGCCTGCCGCATTCTGGGGGGATTCCTGCTCTCCTGCGTGACGGCGGCGGCGCTGGCCGCCTTGGCCGCCCGGCACGATAGAGTCCGGGAGCTGCTGGCGCCGCCGGTGGCGGCGGTAAAGGCCACGCCGGTGGCCTCCTTCATCATCCTGGCCCTGGTATGGCTGGACGGCGGCCGGCTGCCGCTGTTCATCGCCTTTTTGATGGTGTTCCCCCCGGTGTATCTGAATCTGCTGGAGGGCATCCGCCGGACGGACGCGAAGCTGCTGGAGATGGCCCGGGTGTTCCGGGTGCCCCTGATCCGGCGGCTGCGGGGGATCTACCTGCCTCAGGTGCTGCCCTATTTCCGCTCCGCAGCCTCGCTGGGGCTGGGGCTGTGCTGGAAGGCGGGCGTCGCGGCAGAGATTATCGGCCTGCCCGCCGGGTCCATGGGGGAGCGGCTGTACACCGCCAAGATCTACTACCAGACGCCGGACCTCTTCGCCTGGACCGGTGCCATCGTGGCGGTGTCGGCGCTCTTTGAGCGGCTCTTTTTGAGGCTGGTGGACGCGGCGGCCGGAAAGGCGGCGGTGTGATGGAGATTCAAGTAAACCATCTCTATAAATCCTATGGCGGCGTGCCGGTGCTGCGGGACGTAACCTTTACCGCCGGGCCCGGAGTTACCTGCGTTATGGCCCCCTCCGGGGCTGGGAAGACCACCCTGCTTCACATCCTCCTGGGAATGGAGAGCGGGGACAGCGGCACGATAACGGGGAGAGAGTGCCGCTGGGCGGCGGTGTTTCAGGAGGA
Organism: uncultured Oscillibacter sp.; assembly: GCA_910585385.1. Lineage (GTDB taxonomy): Bacteria > Bacillota > Clostridia > Oscillospirales > Oscillospiraceae > Oscillibacter. The sequence continues at coordinate 2,436 of CAJUDV010000044.1, forward strand.
CCGGCTGCTGGAGCACCTGGATGCCGCCGGAAACCTGCGGTTTGTCCTGGGGCGGGAGTATGACGCCGCCCGCGCGGCTGCGCTGCTTACGGAGCTGGGCCTGGGGGACGCGGGCGGCAAGCCTGCCCGGGAGTACTCCGGCGGCATGCGGCGGCGGCTGGCCCTGGCCCGGGCGCTGCTGGCGGAGAGCGATGCCCTGGCCCTGGACGAGCCCTTTGCCGGGCTGGACGGGGAGAGCCGCCAAAAGGCCCGGGACTGCCTCCGCCGCCATGCCGGGGAGCGGCCCGTTCTGCTGGTGACCCACGACGGGGAGGACGCGGCGGGCCTGGAGGCGAAAATCGTCTGTCTGGTCTGAGACCCGCGGCAGTATGAGAGAAGGAGGCGGCCTTTGGCCGCCTCCTTTTTGATAAACCCGCTGTGTACGCCTCGCCTCAATAGCCGAACAGCATGGAGCGGTTGATGTCCGCCACGCTGCGGGCGCCGCACATGGACATGGTATCCGCCAGCTCCCCGCGGAGCTTTTCCACATAGAGCTTCACGCCCTCCGCGCCGCCGCCGTAGACCATGTTCACAAAGGGGCGGCAGATCAGCACGCCGTCGGCCCCCAGGGCCAGGGCCTTGAACACGTCCATGCCGGAGCGGATGCCGCCGTCTACCAGGACGGTCATCTTCCCGCCCACGGCGTCCACAATGGCGGGCAGGACCTCGGCGGTGGCGGGGCACTGGTCCAGCACCCGGCCGCCGTGGTTGGACACCACGATGGCGCTGGCCCCGGCCTCCAGGGCCTTTTTCGCCCCGGCCGCGGTCATGACGCCCTTGAGGATGAAGGGCCGCTCCGCCCAGGCGGCGATCTGCCGCAGCTCCTCCACGGTCTTCCGGCCGGCGGGGGGCTCCATCTTCTGGAGGAAGGGCAGGCCCGCCGCGTCGATGTCCATGGCCACGGCGATGGGACCGGCGGCCTTCACCAGATCCAGTTTCTCTTTTACAAGCTCCATGTTCCAGGGTTTGATGGTGGGCACGCCGCAGCCGCCGCACTTCGCCAGCACCTCCGCCGCGGAGCGCATGACGTCATGGTTCTGCCCGTCGCCGGTAAAGGCGGCGATGCCGGCCTCCCGGCAGGCGGGGACCAGGATCTCATTGTACTCCAGGTCGGTGTACTTGTCGCCGTAGTGCATGGTCACCGCCCCCACGGGGGCCGCGAACACGGGCAGAGCCAGCTTTTGCCCGAAGAGCTCGCAGCTGGTGTCCACAGGGCCGTTTTCGCAGATGGTGTCCATGTTGACGCACAGCTCCTGCCATTTCTGGTAGTTGCGGATGGCGCCGGTGCCCAGGCCCTTGGCCCCGGGGCCGGGCATGGTGTTTCGGCAGGCCGTGCCGCTGCACACGGGGCAGGATTTGCAGTAGGGCCCCATGCAGGCGCGGCTTGCGGCCAAAACTTCCTGATAGGTCATTGTATGTTCCCTCCAAAACAGTAAATGATGGAATCCATTTTACCCGCTTTTAGGAAAAAAGGCAAGCGGAGAACAAAAAGTCTCTCCTGCGGCGGCTGATCCTGCCGGAATTGAATCGAGGCCGCGTTTATGGTAGACTGGATCAGAGAGCCGCATCGCTGCGCGCCGGCGGGCGGTACGGAGAAAAGCCGCCTGGGGCGGCGGACGGGAGGCCAATGATGCCGGAGGAGTGTTTGATCTGTAAGGCGCCGCTGGAGTATCTTGCGGCGGACACGCTGATGGAGTGCGCCGTATGCGGCAGGCAGGAGAACAGCAAGACCCGGTGCCTGAGCGGGCACTACGTCTGCAACGAGTGCCACATGAGCGGGCTGGACGCCATCACCGGCCTCTGCGCGGCGGAGACCTCCAAGGACCCCGCCGCCGTCCTCCAGAGGATGATGGACCAGCCCTTCTGCCATATGCACGGACCGGAGTACCACGTGATGGTGGGTGCCGCCCTTCTGACGGCGTATCGGAACGCCGGCGGCGGGATCGATCTTCCCGCCGCCCTGGCCGAGATGGTGCGCCGGGGGAAGAGCGTCCCCGGCGGGGCCTGCGGATTCTGGGGGGCCTGCGGGGCGGGACTCAGTACAGGGATGTTTGTATCCATTATCTCCGGGTCCACGCCCCTGGCGGAGGAGCCCTTTGCCCTGTCCCACCGGATGACGGCCCGGGCGCTGGGGAAGATCGGGGAGATTGGCGGGCCCCGGTGCTGTAAGCGGGACTCCTTTTTGGCGGTTCTGGAGGCGGTGGATTTTGTGGAGGAGCATTTCGGCGTCAAAATGGAGCGGACTGAGATCGTGTGCGGCTATGCGGCTGGAAACCGCCAGTGCGTTGGAAAGCGGTGCCCGTTCTCCAGGGCGAACCGCTGAGGAGCACATGGAAAAAGTTATGAAAGACCGAAACTTTTTTCATCTGATTCCGTCTATATAGGTAAGAGCGCGTATGGAAGAGCGAAAAAGAGAAGCAAGGGAGGTCTACAGCATGAAAAAGCGCATTGGAGGCATATTCCTGGCCGCGGCATTGGTGTTGTCCCTGCTCACCGCCTGCGGCGGCAGTGCCGGGGGAAGCAGCGGGAGCAAGAACTCCGCCGCTGCGGATTTCTCCGCCCCCACGGACATGGCTCCGGCGGCCGCGGAGGACAGCGGCGGCACGGAGTACGGCTTTACGGGGGAGTCCGCCTCTGCGGGCGGGGCGCAGGAGGACGTCCTGCGGGACGCCAAGATGATCCGCACCGCCAACCTGGAGATGGAGACCACCGCCTTTGACGAGGCCGTGGAGGGCCTGAACCGCCTGACAAAGGAGATGGGAGGCTACTACGAGGACAGCTCCCTGCGCACCGGCGGCAGCGGCTACCGCTGGGCGGACTACACCGTTCGGGTTCCCGCGGAGCGGTTTGACGAATTTCTCACCCGGGCCGGAGCGCTGTGCAACCTGACCTGGCGCTCCGAGAGAGCCGAGAACGTGACGGAGGCCTATTACGACACGGAGGGCCGCCTGAAAACCCAGCAGATCAAGCTGGAGCGGCTCCAGGAGCTCCTCAGCCGGGCGGAGGCCATGGAGGACATCATCACCATCGAGTCCGCCATCTCCGAGACGGAGTACCAGATCGAGAGCCTCTCCGGCACCCTGCGCCGCTATGACGCCTTGGTGGACTTCGCCACCGTCAGTGTCAACCTCCAGGAGGTCTACAAGCTCTCCAGCGTGGAGGAGGCTCCGGACAGCTTCTCCGCCCGGATGGGTTCCGCCTTTACCGCCGGCTGGGCGGCCTTTGCCGCCGGCATGGAGAACCTGGCGGTGGGCCTGGCGTACAGCTGGATGTGGCTGCTGGTGCTGGCGGTGATCGCGGTGGCAGTGATCCGGGTGATCCGGGGAAAGAAGCGGGGATTCCACTGGCCCGGACGCAAAAAAACGGATGACAATCCGCCGCAGACCTGATAAAATTGAGAGAGGCGGAAGCTCCGCCTCTCTCAATTGATTTACAAGGAGGACTTGCCATGAAGCTCGCCTGGCTGGGACACGCCTGCTTTGTGCTGGAGCAGGACGGATATGCCATTTTGCTGGACCCCTACACCGGCGTGGAGGGTTACCCGCCCTTGGAGGCCGCCGCGCATCAGGTGTTTTGCAGCCACCAGCACTTTGACCACAACGCCGTGGAGGCGGTAGAGCTGCTGCCCGCCCGGGAGAGCCCCTTCACCGTCCGGGAGGTCCCCGCGTTTCACGACGGCCAGGGCGGCGCGCTGCGGGGGGAGAACACCATTCGGGTCTTCTCCGCCGAGGGAATCGCCGTCGCCCACCTGGGGGACCTGGGGCACCAGTTGTCCCCGGAGCAGATCGCGGCCGTGGGCCCGGTGGACCTGGTGATGGTCCCCGTGGGCGGCACCTACACCGTGGACGCCGCCGGGGCAAAGCGGGTCTGCGAGGCGCTGTCCCCCAAGTGGGCCGTTCCCATGCACTACCGTCACACCCCTTACGGCCTGCCCAACGTCGGCGGTGTGGAGGACTTCCTCTCTCTGTGGGGGCCGGAGCAGGTCCACCGCCTGGAGGGGCCCTCGCTGGAGCTGCCGCTGCCGTCGCCTGGCGTCTGGGTGCCGGAATTCGTATAATGGCCAAAAGAGCGGCCCGGTTGCACCGGGCCGCTCAGACTGTTATAAAATGCCGGAGATGCGTTCAACGGTAAGGAAGGGTGTGCGCAAGAAACCCAAGAGGGGGTTCCCCAATGTCATTAAATTAAGCAAGCACACTCAAAATTCTCGTTAAAAATATTGCGTTTTTCACTTGTTTTTGTAGCTATTCCAAACTTTTAGAGCAGGATTTTTTGGCCAAATCTCTTAATTTAATGACATTGGGGGGTTCCCCGCTCCTCTTTTTTATGCGGGTCAAAACACGCACAGCGCCGTAAAACAGGCCCCCTCCGGACCCAGGCCCTCCACACGGCAGGTGTCTCCCTCCCGCAGGCCCAGAATCCGCAGCTCCTCGCCCAGAGTGGCCTCCTTGCTGTAATTGATGTAAAACTCCCGGGGAATGCGGGGCTGGAGGTCTGCCGGCAGATAGTCCCAGACGATGTCCCCGTAGTTGGCGCTGTATACATGGCCGTTGCCGTCCAAGTCGGACCAGCGGATGGTCCGGGCGCCCAGTTCCTCCGCCCTCTCCCGGGGCAGGACGATCTTTTGGGGCTCCGGGCAGTCGATCTCCTTGGGACACACCGTCAGGGGCTTGGCGGTGAAGGAGCCGGGGCGCAGGATCTTTCTCGTCACCGGGTCTACCAGAATCCAGTCGCTGCGGACGGAGGCGCACAGCCGCCCCTCCTGGTCCGCCATCTCGTACACCCGCTGCATGTGGGCCCCCTTGACGCCGTTCTCCCAGGTGGTGATGTCCAGCACCTCCCGGGCCCGGGGGCAGCGGTGGATTTTTACCGCCATGCGGGAGAGGAGAAACGCCTCCCGCATCTCCAGCAGCCTCTCATGGGTCAGTCCCCGGGCGTCATAGTCGTATCCTGCGTAGTTGGCCGCCTTGCGCAGCAAGGCGGAGACCCGGGCGTTTTTGTTCCGGTCACAGTCGGCGAAGGTCAGTTCCTCCTGGCGGAAGTAGCTGCCTTCCGTCAGCTTGGTCTTAAAAGAATCCACGGTGTTTCAGACTTCCTTTTCTCATTGGTATTATTCAGAAATCATACCACAGATTCCACGATTTTACAACCGCAGTCCCCAAATTTCTCCCGCGGCGGCCCTCACGCCCCCAGCTCTGCCAGGAGCTCCTCCAGCACGGGGAGTACGCCGGCGCACTGGCGGGAGAACCGCTCACGCAGGGCGGGAACGGCGGAGGCCATCAGCCAGGGGGTTCCGGCGGCCTCCAGCATGGGCACGTCGTTCCAGTTGTCGCCGAAGGCCATGGTCTCCGCCAGGTCCACCCCCAGGGACCGGCACAGCCCCCGGAGTCCCGCGCCCTTGTCCGCCAGAGTGAAGTCCAGCCAGATGGGGCCGGCCTCCGCCATGTGGAATTTTTTCTCCCACCGCGGGCCCAGGGCCTCCGCCGCCGCGGCGGGACTGGGACAGCAGGCGGAGACCTTGACGATGTCCTCCCGGATGTCCTCCGCCCGGTCCACCGGCCGGACCAGATTGCCGGTCCAGTACCGGAAGTCCGCCGCCAGCTTCTCCGGCCAGCGGTGGAGGTAGGAGATGTTCTGGCCGGAGACCAGGGCGTAGGACTCTGGCAGGGCCGCGATGTCCCGGATCAGGTCCAGGGTCTCCTGACGGGGCATGGGGGTCTTGGAGAGGACCGGGGCAGACTCCTCGGTGCCGGGGCCGAAGACCACGGCGCCGTTCTCACAGAGGAAGCAGACCTCGTCCGCCGCCGGGGCGAAGAGCTGCCGCAGGGAGTGGTACTGCCGCCCGGAGGCGGGGCAGAACAGCACCCCGGCGGAGCGCAGGCGGCGGATCAGGTCAAAGAGGGCGGAGGGCAGGGCCGTCTCCCCGTAGGAGAGCAGGGTGCCGTCGATGTCGCTGGCGATGAGCTTGACCATGGAGAAAGACCTCGTTTCTCAATTTTAACGGAACAAACCATACCACAAATCCCGCGCCGTTTCCACTGTGGAATTGACAGAAATTCACGGCGGTTTCCCGGATTTGTTCTCTTTGGCGCTTTCATTGAATGTCTGATTTTTTACTCCTCTGATGATAGCATAGACGTGGGTCCCGGTCAATTCGTCTCCCTGAAATCCACAGAGGTTTGGCCGGCGGCGCCCGTCGGAAACCGGGTCGTTCTGCTTTTTCGCTTGCGCCCCATGGGAATCAATAGTATAATAAACCGATTATACCTGATTTTCACAGGATTTCACAGAAGCGGAGGGCCGGTATGAGAAAACTGGTGGTGGGCATCCTGGCCCATGTGGACGCGGGCAAGACCACGCTGTCTGAGGCCCTGCTCTACCGGAGCGGCTCCATCCGGAAGCTGGGCCGGGTGGACCACAGGGACGCCTTTTTGGACACTGACGCCATGGAGCGGGAGCGGGGGATCACCATCTTCTCCAAGCAGGCGGTGCTGTCCCTGGAGACGGTGGAGGTGACATTGCTGGACACCCCGGGCCATGTGGACTTCTCCGCCGAGGCGGAGCGGACGCTGCGGGTGCTGGACTGCGCCGTTCTGGTCATCAGCGGCGCCGACGGCGTTCAGGCCCACACTCGGACCCTCTGGCGGCTGCTGGCGCAGTACGGTGTCCCGGTGTTCCTCTTTGTCAACAAGATGGATTTGGCCGGGGCGGACCGGGCGGCCCTGCTGGCGGACCTGCGGGGAAAGCTGGACGGCGGCTGCGTGGACTTCTCCCTGCCGCCGGAGGCGCTGGCCGAGGAGGCCGCCGTCTGCGACGAGGCGGTTTTGGAGCGGTATCTGGAGACCGGGGAGGTGCCGGAGTCGGAGCTGACGGAGCTGATCCGGCGGCGGCAGCTCTTCCCGTGCCTCTTTGGCTCCGCGCTGAAGCTGGAGGGTGTGGACGAGTTTCTGGCGGCGCTGGAGCGGTACGCCCCGGTGCGGCCGTACCCGCCGGAGTTCGGCGCCCGGGTGTTCAAGATCGCCCGGGACAGCCAGGGGGCCCGGCTGACCTATCTCAAGGTCACCGGCGGGACGCTGCGGGTGAAGGACCTCCTCACCAACCGCCGCCCCGGGACGGCGGAGGAGCGGGTCTGGTCGGAGAAGGCGGACCAGATCCGGGTCTACTCCGGGGCGAAGTTCCGCCCGGTGGAGGAGGCCCCGGCGGGCACCGTGGCGGCGGTGACGGGACTGAGCCATACCCGTCCCGGAGACGGCCTGGGCTTTGAGACCGCCTGGGCCGGGCCGGTTCTGGAGCCGGTGCTGGCCTATCAGGTGATTTTGGAGGACGGCACGGACCCCCACACGGCCCTGGGGAGACTGCGGCAGCTGGAGGAGGAGGACCCCCAGCTCCGCGTGACCTGGCGGGAGGGGGAGATCCGCGTTCAGCTGATGGGCCAGGTACAGCTGGAGATCCTCCAGCGTCTGGTGCGGGAGCGGTTTGGGATGGAGGTCTCCTTTGGGGCCGGGGCCGTCCGCTGCCGGGAGACCATCGCCGCCCCGGTGGTGGGCGTCGGCCACTTTGAGCCCCTGCGGCACTACGCCGAGGTCCACCTGCTGCTGGAGCCCGGGGAGCGGGGCAGCGGACTGGCGCTGGGCTCCGTCTGCCCCACGGACGTGCTGGACCTGAACTGGCAGAGGCTGATCCTCACCCACCTGGCGGAAAAGGAGCACCTGGGGGTTCTCACCGGCTCCCCTATCACGGATATGAAGATCACCCTTCTCACGGGCCGGGCCCACGAGAAGCACACCGAGGGCGGGGATTTCCGCCAGGCCACCTACCGGGCGGTGCGCCAGGGTCTGATGCAGGCGGAGAGCGTGCTGCTGGAGCCCTGGTACGACTTCCGCCTGGAGCTGCCCGCCGCCCAGGCGGGCCGGGCCATCAGCGACATCCAGCGGATGAACGGCGAGACCGCCCCGCCGGAGACCGTGGGGGAGGAGGTCGTCCTCACCGGCTCCGCCCCCGTGGCGGCCATGGGGGACTATGCCAGAGAGGTGGCGGCCTACACCCGGGGACTGGGACGGCTGGCCTGCGCCCCCGGGGGCTACCGCCCCTGCGCGGAGGCGGAGGCGGTGATTGAGGCCGCCTGCTACGACCCGGAGCGGGACGTGGAGAACACGCCGGACTCCGTGTTCTGCGCCCAAGGCGGGGGCTACACCGTGCCCTGGAGCGAGGTGCCCGCCCACGCCCATATGGACAGCGGCTGGCGGCCCGCTGCGCCGGAGCCGGAGGAGCCGGAACTGCCTCAGCCCGTCCGGCGCGGCGGGGACTACGCCGGTACCGTGGAACAGGACAGGGAGCTCCAGGCTATTTTCGAGCGGACCTATGGGCCGGTGAGGCGGCGGGCGTTTATCCCCCCAAAGGAGCCCCGGCGGGCTCCGGCGGCGGATCAGCCGCAGCGGCGGACCGTGCCGGAGCGGGACAGCGGGCCGGAGTATCTGCTGGTGGACGGATACAACATCATTTTCGCCTGGGACGAGCTGAGGAGCGTGGCCCGGGACAACCTGGACGCCGCCCGCAAGCAGCTGTGCGACCTGCTGTGCGGCTACCAGGGCTATCAGAAGTGCCGGGTCATTGTGGTGTTTGACGCCTACAAGGTCAAGGGCGGGCTGGGGTCCGTTGAGAAGTACCACAATATCCACGTGGTCTACACCCGGGAGGCGGAGACGGCGGACGCCTACATTGAGCGGGCCACCTATGAGATCGGGCGGAGGCACCGGGTGAGGGTGGCCACCTCCGACGGGCCGGAGCAGCTGATTATCCTGGGACACGGGGCCCTGCGGCTGTCGGCCTCCAACTTCCACGAGGAGATAGAGCGGGTCCAGGGGCAGATCGCCGCCGTTTTGGACCGCAACAACCAGAAGACGAAGTCCGGCGCGGTGCGCTCTGCCATGGAGCGGGCCCGGCGCACCGGAGAGAACAAGGAGGATCCGCCATGCTGACCATGATTTTTGTATCCGCCGCCGTGGTGTCCGCCTGTACGGCGGCTCGGTGGTACCTGTGCCGCGCCGGAAGGCGGGAGACGGAACACTGGGGCGGCCGTGTGCGCCTGACAGCGCTGTGGAACAGCGGCGGGGCCTTCGGCCTGCCCATAGGGCGGCGGCCTCTGCTGGCCCTCTCCCTGGCGGCCCTGGCGGCGGTAGTCCGCTGCCGGCGGCGGAGTCCCGCCGCCGCGGGGCTGGTGGCGGGCGGCGGCCTCTCCAACCTGTGGGAGCGGCTGCGCCGCGGCCGGGTATACGACTATCTCCGCTTTCCCAAGGCCCCGGGGCCTCTGGGGCGGTACGTCTACAATTTGGCGGACCTGGCCATCTTCCTGGGGGCGGCGGGACTGCTGCTGGGCCGCCGCCGCCGGTAGGCGGAACGGCGCCCGCTTCTTGGCAGGGGATGCTGGGAGTGTGGAGGCGCCTGGATTTTTTTCACCATTACAAGGTTGACATAACGGTGTGGAAAACTCTGTGGATAATGTGTAAAACCCAATAGCGGCAGGCCTTTTACGGGGTGACGGAGCCATTATGGAAGCCGTTGCGCAAGAACTTTTTCTCGAAAAAGGAAAATCCCCACCGGGAAAAGGCGGGAAAAGCCATCTCCGGGCCGGGGAATACTTGAACCTATGGAAAAACTGTGATATAATAACCGAAAACGGCGGTTCTGCCTGATTTCGACCCGTTTCCCACCCCCGGCGGGGCGGCTGGGAGCGGTGGCGTTTGAGGCGGAAGGAGAGATTTTCAGCTCCGCTGTTCCAGATAATGGTATTTTCGGGGCGGATGACGCCCTTTTTTGGAGGATCTATGGCATCGAAGAAACAGGATTATGGCAACGAGAGCATTTCGTCCCTCAAGGGCGCGGACCGGGTCCGGAAGCGGCCCGGCGTCATTTTCGGCTCCGACGGCCTGGACGGCTGTGAGCACGCGGTCTTTGAGATTCTCTCCAACTCCATCGACGAGGCCCGGGAGGGCCACGGAACGTCCATCACCGTCACCCGCTACGCCGACCACAGCGTGGAGGTGGAGGACGCCGGACGGGGCTGCCCGGTGGACTGGAACGAGAAGGAGCAGAAGTACAACTGGGAGCTGGTGTTCTGCGAGCTGTACGCCGGCGGCAAGTACGATAATGAGGGCGGGGACAACTACGAGTTCTCCTTAGGCCTCAACGGCCTGGGCTCCTGCGCCACTCAGTACGCCTCCCGGTATATGGACGTCACCGTCTGGCGGGACGGCTTTGAGTACAGCCTCCACTTTGAGCGGGGGGAGATCGTGGGGGAGCTGGGGAAGCGGCCCCTTCCGAAAAACCAGAGCAAAAAGACCGGCACCCGCACCCGCTGGCTGCCGGATTTGGACGTGTTCACGGACATCGCCATTCCGGCGGAGTACTTCGCCGGTGTGATGAAGCGGCAGGCGGTGGTGAACGCCGGCGTCCGTTTCCTCTTCCGGAACGAGACGGCGGAGGGCTTTGCCGAGACGGAGTTCCTCTATGAAAACGGTATCTCCGACTATGTCTCGGAGCTGGCGGGGGAGGGGACCCTGACGTCCCCCGTCTTCTGGCAGGCGGAGAAGCGGGGCCGGGACCGGGAGGACAAGCCGGAGTACAAGGTGAAGCTCAGCGTGGCCTGCTGCTTTTCCAACAAGGTCAACGTGGTGGAGCACTACCACAACTCCAGCTGGCTGGAGCACGGCGGCAGCCCGGAGAAGGCCAGCAAGTCCGCTTTTGTCTCCGCCGTGGACAAATACCTGCGGGACCAGGGGAAGTACCAGAAGAGCGAGAGCAAAATCACCTGGGCGGACGTGGAGGACTGCCTGGTGCTGGTGTCCAACAACTTCTCCACCCAGACCAGCTACGAGAACCAGACGAAAAAGGCCATCACCAACAAGTTCGTCCAGGAGGCCATGACGGAGTTCCTCCGGTCCAACCTGGAGATCTACTTCATCGAAAATCCCTTTGACGCGGAGAAGATCGCGGGGCAGGTGCTGCTGAACAAGCGCAGCCGGGAGAAGGCCGAGGAGGCCCGTCTGAACATCAAAAAGAAGCTCTCCGGCTCCATCGACATCGCCAACCGGGTGCAGAAGTTTGTGGACTGCCGCACAAAGGACGTGGAGAAGCGGGAGATCTACATCGTGGAGGGCGACAGCGCCCTGGGCAGCGTGAAGCAGGCCCGGGACTCGGAGTACCAGGGCATCATGCCCATCCGGGGCAAGATCTTAAACTGCCTGAAAGCGGACTACGCCCGGATTTTCAAGAGCGAGATCATCACGGATCTCATCAAGGTCTTGGGCTGCGGCGTGGAGGTGCAGAACAAGCACGTGAAGGACGTGTCCTCTTTTGATTTGAGCAATCTCCGCTGGAGCAAGGTGGTGATCTGCACCGACGGCGACGTGGACGGCTTTCAGATCCGCACCCTGGTGCTGACTATGCTCTACCGCCTGACGCCCACGCTGATCCGGGAGGGGTACGTGTATATCGCGGAGACGCCCCTCTTTGAGATCAACTGCGGGGAGAAGACCTGGTTTGCTTACTCCGATAAGGAGAAGAACGACATTGTCAGGGAGCTGGAGGGGAAGAAGGTCAAGATCGACCGCTCCAAGGGCCTGGGCGAGAACGAGCCGGATATGATGTGGCTCACCACCATGAATCCGGAGACCCGCCGCCTGATCCGGGTGATGCCGGAGGACGTGGAGCGCACGGCGGCCGTCTTCGACCTCCTGCTGGGGGACAACCTCCAGGGCCGGAAGGAGCACATCGCCGAGAACGGGTATAAATATCTGGAGATGGCGGATATTTCCTGATGTTCAAGATTGGCATTTGAAGGAGCAGGGCGGACACATAGGTCCGCCCCTACGGGTGCGTGAAATGGGGGTACGGCCGTGATGGAAAGAGGACCCCGCCGGAATTCATTGCGGCTGGCCGGATATGATTACGCCTCCGCCGGTTTTTATTTCATTACCATATGTACCCATCAGCGGCAAATGTTATTCAAAGCATTTGTAGGGGCGGACCTATGTGTCCGCCCTTCCCCCGATAACATCCCGCTTCGGTGGCTGGTGGAATTGGAACGGAAATATGCCGTAAAAATAGATGCCTACGCCATCCTGCCGGACCATATCCACATGATTTTAAGGATTCCAGATACATATGCAGGACCGCCGCTACCGGAAATGATGCAATGGTACAAAGCACAGACAACCAACGCCATGATGCAGGAGGTCCGGGCCGACCGGCAGCCGCCATTTTTGAGGCGAGTTTGGCAAAGAGGCTATTACGATCATATTTTGCGTAATAAAACGGACATTCAAGATACCCGCCAATACATCCTCGACAACCCTTCAAAATGGATTTTAAACGATAAGGAATAAACCATCATGCCAAAGAAGAAGACACCCGAAAACGGAAAGCCCAAATTCAGGAACCCCAACGTCCTGGGCCTCCAGCCGGCGGTGGTGGAGCAGACCATCACCGACACCCTGGAGACCAACTACATGCCCTACGCCATGAGCGTCATCGTCTCCCGGGCCATTCCGGAGATCGACGGCT